>JAIROB010000186.1 GCA_031257695.1 Treponema sp.
GGGGAGGATCTTTCCTGGTTCAAAATACCCGGAGGCGCCCGGTACAGGCCCCTCTCCGGCCCGGTTTCGGGGGACTTTTCCTCCGCCGCCTTCCCCGGAGGCGCGGGCGCCGTCACCGGAGGGCCTGTCACCATCCTAGGCCTGGACCCGGAGGACACCCAGGGCGACAAGGCGTTCCTCTTAATGATCGAGTCCATGGGCTGTTTCGTGGAGTGGCTCCGGCGGGACAATGAGTGGGCGCTGCGGGTCTCCCGCTCCGGCCCCCTGCACGGCGGCGAGTTCGACCTGAACGACACCCCGGACCTGCTCCCCATGATGGCGGTCATAGGCGCCTTTGCCGAGGGGGACACGGCCCTGGTAAACGCTGCCTCCGCCCGGATCAAGGAAACGGATCGTATCGCCGTGATGGCGAAGGAGCTGGGCAAACTGGGGGTCAGGACCACGGAGCTGAGGGACGGCCTTATAATCCACGGCGGCGGGCGGGGCCTCCGGGGGGGCAGGACGGACAGCCGGGGGGACCACCGGATCGCGATGGCCCTGGCAGCGGGCGCCCTAGGAGCCGCCGGGCCGGTGGAGATTGACGCCGCGGAAAGCGCCGCGGTCACCTACCCCGGTTTTCTGGAATGCCTCGGGGCGGAGAGGGCGGAATAAGCCTATGCGTATAGTAATAGTCGGCGCGGGGCTGGTGGGGACCCAACTTGCACGGCGGCTGGCGCTTGAAAAGCACGACGTTTCCCTTATCGAGGCCGACGAGGAACAGGCCCGGCACGTGTCCAACCGTATCGACTGCCTGGTGGTCCACGATGAGGGGAACAGCATTGCAGCGCTGGAAGAGGCGGGCATCGCCAAAGCGGACGCGCTGATCTGCGTCACCAACTCCGACGAAGTGAACATGATCACCTGCGGGCTGGCCGCGTCCCGGTATCCCAAGCTGCTGAAAATAGCCAGGGTGCGGAACGACGACTATATCAGGATCAATGCCGGGGGCAATCATTTGAAGGACAGCCCCTCTATTCTGGGGATAGACTATTTTGTGCATCCCGATATTGAAGCCGCCCGGTCGGTTCTGAACGCGGTCGAGCACGGAGCTCTGGGGGACGTGCTGGTTTTTGAGGACACCCCCTTCGAGCTGGGTTCGGTGGACATCAACAGGGGCAGCAAATTCGACGGCCTGGTCCTGAAGGACTACCGCAGCGTAGTGGCCGGGGACAGCCTGGTAACCCTGGTGGAGCGGGGGGACGAAACCCTCCTGCCCCGGGGAACCACGGCGCTCAGAGCGGGAGACCGGGTTCATATCCTGGCCCGGGAAGAAGATCTGGGCCATATCTTTAAACTGGCGGGCCGTTCGGAGAAGGCTTTACGCAACATCGGCATCGTCGGCGGCAGCCGGGTGGGCGCCCTCATAGCGGAGGGGCTCCTGAAGATGGATCCTTTTCCGGGGAAACGGGAGAAACAAAACGGCAGGAGGAACCTGTTTTCAGTTTTAAAAACCCTGATGCCCCGATCCGGCAGGCGGGTGATCCTCATCGAACAGGATTACAATCTCTGCAAGGATCTTGCTGCCCGCTACCCCGAAGCGCTGGTCCTCAACGAAGACATCTCCGACGAGAGTTTTATCGCCGAAGAGCGGATCGACGACCTGGACCTGATCATCACCGCCACGGAGGATCAGGAGCTCAACATGATCGCCGCGATTTACCTCAAATCCCGGGGGGTCAGCAGGGCCATTGCCATGGTGACCGGCCTGGGCTACGCTGCCATTGCCCGGCAGCTTGGGGTGGATGTGGTGATCCCCATGAAGTCCGTGGTGGTAGACTCAATTCTGTCCCACCTTATGGGCAAGGGCATTACCGCGGTGCACCGGGTGGGCGGCGGGGACATCAATGTTTTTGAAATTGAGCTGGTAAGCGGCGCCCCCGCCGCGGAGAGGGGGATCGCGGAGCTCGACCTTTCCGGCGGCGGGTTAGTAATGCTGGTGAACCGGGGGGACAGCTCCTTTATCCCCCGGGGGGATTATATATTCAAAACCGGCGACAGGATCATCCTTATCGCCAAATACGGCAGCGAAGCGGAGATTGAAAAATTTTTCGGCTCCTTCCCTGACGGCGCCCGTCCATGAACCCTACGGTATTGCTGCGTATACTGATAATTCTTCTGGGCATGGTGGCGGCAATAATGCTTATCCCCCTGGCCTTGGCCGTCCTGCTTTCGGAGGGCCTGATGATACGGGCCATAGGCATCCCTGCAGGAATAGTAATTGCGGCGGCCCTGCCGGCTCTTTTTTCGTTCAGAAAGAACCGCCCCCGCATAAGACGCAGGGATGGTTTTCTGCTGGTATCCCTTGCCTGGGTTTTTATGAGCCTCCTGGGAGCCATGCCCTTCTACCTCGCGGCGGAAGAAGCGGGATCCGGAATGTCCTTTGCGGACGCGTTTTTTGAAAGCGCCTGCGGTTTTACCACCACCGGGGCCACCACCATCGCCGATGTCGAAGCCCTCCCCACATCCCTCCTCCTCTGGCGGAGTATGAGCCACTGGATAGGCGGCATGGGGATAGTCATCCTCACGGTGGCGCTCATGCCCCTGCTGGGAGTCGGGGGCTTCCAACTGGTCAAAGCGGAAGCGCCGGGAGCGGACAAGGAGCGCTTTACCCCCCGGATAGCCAACACCGCCAAGGCGCTGTGGATCATTTACTGCGTCCTCACGACGCTGCTCTTTATCCTGCTCAGGCTGGGGGGCATGAATCTCCTGGACGCAACCTGCCACAGTTTTACTATCATGGCGTCCGGAGGGGTCAGCCCCAGGAACGGCGGCATCCCGTCCTACAATTCGGTTTTTATCGACACGGTAGCAACAGTGTTTATGCTCCTGGCGGGGCTGAACTTCAACATATACCACCGGCTTGCCACGGGAAGATTCGCCGACGCCCTGAACAACACCGAGGGCCGCGCCTACGCCCTGGTGTTTTGCGTCGCCGCCGGGGCGCTCGCCATAAGCCTGATCCCCCACTACGGATCCGCCGGAGCCGCCCTCCGTTACGGCGCCTTCCAGACCGCGTCCTTCCTCTCCACCACGGGCTATGCCGGCGCGGACTACGCCGCGTGGCCCCCCTTTGCCCATGCCGTCCTCTTCTGTCTCATGTTCCTGGGGGGCTGTTCCGCATCCACCGCCGGGGGCATCAAGGTGATCCGCCACGTGACGCTTTGGAAGCAGAGCGGCAGCGAAATACGGCGCATCCTCTATCCCCGGGGGGTATTCAACATACAGTTGAACAAAAAAGTAGGCCGCAAAGACGTGGTCTATAGCGTGGCGGGCTTCTTTTTCCTGTACAGTATGGTGGTTTTCATCGTCAGCCTGGCGGGAGCCCTGTCCGGGCTGGACACCCTTTCCGCCTGCAGCGCCGCCCTGGCGATGCTCAGCAACCTGGGAATTGGTTTCGGCGCCGTCGGCCCCGGCCAAAACTTCGGCCAATTTCCGGAGCGCCTTAAATGGATCTACGCCTTTGCCATGATCCTGGGCCGGCTGGAACTGTGGACCGCGCTGACCCTGTTCGTCCCCGAATACTGGAACCGGCGAAGCTCCGCCCCGCGCCCGCCCGGGGGGGAAACCCTGGCGAAAACCCGCAAATACACGGATCTCTAGGAGCCTGTTGCGCATGTGGAAAAACCATAGGGTTTTGGAACAGGCTCAATTTTTATACGATTTACGCGCGACGCGCAACAAACTGCCAGCGTTTTCTATTGAAAATTACGTTAAAACAACGAAAAAAGTTTCGTAAGAAGGCAAAGAAATTGACATAAGAAATACTATAGGGTATATTTATTTATGGCGAAGGGGTTAAGCCCTAGACCTACTTTATGAAAACAAGGCGCCCCGCTGTTCTGCGGCGGGCTTGTTGCATGCGGCAGGAGGCATAGCTTGATAAAGAGGCACCTGAAAATCCTTGATATTGTCACTTCAAAGCAAAAACTTGAGGTAAGCGCCCTGGCGGAACTCCTGGGCGTGTCCAAAGTAACGGTTCGCAAGGATTTAGCTGAGCTGGAACAGATGGGCGTTCTGCGCCGGGAACACGGATACGCGGTTGTGGGCGCGGTGGACGATATTGGCCGCCGCCTGGCCTACCATTATGACATAAAGAAGCGGATAGCCCAGGCCGCGGCGCAGATCGTGGTGGACGGGGAGACGGTGATTATCGAGTCCGGCTCCTGCTGCGCGCTCCTGGCGGAGGAACTGGCCAACACCAAGCGGGACATCACCATAATCACCAATTCCGCGTTCATAGCCAACCATATCCGCCATGCCTTCCACGCCAAAATCATCCTCCTGGGCGGGGACTACCAGGGCGAATCCCAGGTGGTGGTCGGCCCCATCGCCATAAAATGCGCGGAGGACTTTTTTACGGACAAGTTCTTTATCGGCGCCGACGGGTTCACCGAGAAATTCGGGTTTACCGGCAGGGACTATCTGCGGGCGGTAACCGTTCAGGGCATCGCAAAGCAAGCCCGGCAGGTCATGGTCCTGACCGAGTCGGAAAAGTTCCATCACCAGGGCGTGGTGGGGCTGGTGCGGGTCGCCGACGTCACCGCCGTCTACACCGATGATCGTATACCCCCGGAGTCGGAGGACTTTCTGGTGAAGAACCAGATCCTGGTCCATAAAACGCCCGCGGAAAACTGATAGTAACGGCAACAGCGCAATCTTCAAGCAGCATACGATACAGATATACTGTGGAATCCGGTAATTCCCCCAGAATGTCCTGGCTGCCCCTGATAAAATGCCAGAGCCCGCCGAACTCCCATTCATCAATTCTGCCGACTATCTGCGCTTCCACCGGGTTTTCCGTCACATACCGGAAGGTTTTCATATACTCGCCCCTGCTGTTGAGGATTTTCGAAAAAAAACGCTCTCCCCACACGTGCCCGGTGGTGTGATGCTTCCGGTTCCAAGCCATGGCGAAGACGCTCAGTATCCATTGCATGATGAGCGACAAGGATTCGCCCTCCCCGGGGCGTATGATGAGATGGATGTGGTTACCCATAATGCAAAAATTATGGACCTGGAAGCGATACTTCTTTTTCGCCCGGCTGATGGTGGCAAGGAAAAGGGCCTTCATGGCCTCACAATAGAGGATCATTTCCTTTCTGTTTGCCCTGGCGGTGACGTGATACATGGCGCCGGGCTTGAGCATTCTGTTTCGCCGCATATACGGGTATATGGGGCAAAGGTGAAAAATGCTTTAGTGGATTTGGGGTTTTTAGCAAAATATGCAAAATTTCATGTTTTTTTCGTGATTTTTAAGCTCTGTCCCCAACGGCGGCCCTCTGAGGACCACGACCGGGCTCGCTCCCCGGAGCTCTGTCCCCAACGACAACCCGCTGAGGACCATGACCGGGCTCCTTTCCCGGAGCTCTGTCCCCGATGACAACCACTCCGGGCGCCACGACCGGGTTCGCTCCCCGGAGCTCTGTCCCCAACGACAACCACGCCCAGGACCACGGAGGGGCTCTGTCCCCGGTATTG
>JAIROB010000121.1 GCA_031257695.1 Treponema sp.
CCCGCCACTCCTTCTCCCCATCCCCACAAAACGCATCCCATCCCTCAAGCAGCCCGCGCAGCCCCTCCGCCAACCCCAGCGCCTGCCGCCTCAGCTCCCCGTGACCGGCCCTTACCTCATCCTCCTTCCCCCCCCTCAACGCAATTTCCAGTTCCCCGGCCAACCCGGCTGTCCCGCCAGCACAAACGGCGTTGCAGGTCCCCTTGAGCCCGTGTACCTCAACGCCGTACTCCGTAAGGGATGTCTCCAGATCACTGTCCATCCGGCGTATCAAACCGGGAGTGTGGGTAACAAACGATCTGAAAATGGATATCAGCGCGCCGCCGCTGCCGTAAAGAGCCAGGGCGGCGCCCATGTCAACGCCCTCAACCGGGTGTTCCAAAAGCCAGCGGCTTTCTCCGCCGCTCTCCCCCCCAGCTTCAAAACCCCGCCCGCGAACAGCCCGTTCCCGTCCCTGGTTTTCCGCTTCCCTCAGCGTCTCCTCGCTTTGCCTGTCCCTGATCCACCGGTTAAGTACCATGTCCAATTGCTTGATGTCTACGGGCTTGGCGATAAAATCGTTGAACGCATTTTCCAAAAACAGTTCCCGGTTCCCCGCAATAGCGTTGGCGGTCAACGCAACAATAATCACCTGTTGCGCATAAGAACTTCCAATCCCATTCCTGATAATCCGGGTCGTTTCAATTCCGTCCATCTCCGGCATCATGTGGTCCATAAAGATAAGGTCGTAGCGGACCTCTTCCGCCTTTACGCGCCCCACCGCTTCCCGTCCGCTTAACACCGTGTCCACCTTGAGGCCGTAGGGCATGAGCAGGCCTGTCATCACGTCCAGGTTGGTTTGCAGGTCGTCCACCACCAGCACCTTCCCGTAGGGCATCCATGAGCGAATCAAGCTGTTCCCGCGACTCCGGTTCCGGTCCTCAATAAAGCGGAAATTACGGAGATTCGCGACTATTTCGGCGCCGATGGGTGTTTCGTCCAGTATCACCTGGAGCAGGGTAACCCGGAAACGGCTGCCCTTCCCGTATTCGCTTTCCACCTCGATGCTTCCACCCATCGTCTCCACCAGCCCCTTGGTTATGGACAGCCCCAGGCCCGTCCCCTCAATCCGCCGGTTCGCCGTCGTGTCAAACTGGGTATATTCGGTAAAGAGTTTTTCCAGATACTCTTTTTTAATTCCCTTGCCGGTATCCTCTACGGTAAAAGTCAACCACGCGTCGTCCCCCTGCCGCTCCCAGCTTGTCAGCAGCCGGACTTCCCCCTCTTCGGTGTACTTGATGGCGTTGGAAAGAAGGTTGTTGAGGATCTGTTTGATCCGCACTTCGTCGCCGAAAAGTTTTAACGGAATGGTTTCGTCCAGTTCCAGTTCGAATTCGATGGGTTTTGAGCCGATCCGCATGATGTTAAGCTGGACCGTGTCGTTGATAAGGTGGGAAAAATCGTAGCCTGTGGGAAAGATTTCAAAGCTGCCGCTCTCGATTTTTGAAATGTCCAGAATGTCATTGACTATTTCCAGGAGGAGGGAACCGGAATTGTATATTTTTTCAAGGTTAGTCCGGGTGCCGGCGGGGAGTTCGTTCCCAAGCTCCACCTCCGAAAGGCCGAGTATCGCGTTGAGGGGGGTGCGGATCTCGTGGCTCATCCGGGCAAGAAAAGAGGATTTTGCCTTGTTTGCCTGTTCCGCATGTTCCTTGGCCTTCATCGCATCGGTCATATCCTGAAACAGTACCAGCATCCCCTGGGTGTCTCCTTCCGCGTCCACCATAGGGATGAGCAGTATCGTATAATGCCGGGGATTGCCTTTCATCCCGATGTCCATGATTCGATTTTCCACAAAGGAGCGGCGCTCCCGTATAGCCCTGAAAAGAATATCCGTTAGGTATTCAAGGGAACCCTTGTCCATGGTACGGGAGAAGACCGCCCGGAATTCCCTGTCGTTTATTAACTCAAAGCCGGATATGCCCGCCTGGCGCAGGAAGGTTCTGGAACAGTAGATAAAACGCAGTCCCCGATCCAGGAGGAGCATTATTTCCTGGGTGTTTTCCAGGAGGAGACTGAAGTATTCTTCCTGCCTTGCCTTTTCGTTAATGACCGCTGCCAGAAGCTTGTCTTTGGAAGCGATGTACATTTTTGATCGTTCAATGGTTATCCTGGCTATTTCGTACTGACGGACAAGGGAACGGTATTCCCGTTCGATCTGTTTGTTTTTATTTTCTAATTCAGTTATTCGGACCTGTAGATCATCCATCACAAACCATCCTAAAAACTCGCGGAAATTATGCTGAACTGAAGAAAGCAGTTACAAATTCCGCCCTGCTCGGACCGAACCGGACAGAACTCGCCTCCGGAATAGATAAACACATAAGGCATTTTTCCCAAGTATTTTTGAAATAACTCCATTTCGTCTTTCATGTCCACCAGGGGTACGCTTCGGCCAAAACAGGAAAAAATCAAATGGTTTTTTTTGCCTCCCTCTTTTTTGATCGATTCGGCAAGCTGCTCCGAGTTGTGCAACACTTCCTCCTGCATCTGGCTGACGAGCTTTAACGTGGCGCCTTCGACAATGGCGCTGCCGCAACGCAGAACGCCGCCATCTTCTATACTGTGAATGGCACAGGATTTCGGCCCCCTGCCGTCGTGGTTGTCAATCAGGAGGGGAAACCCATAGACCGCGTTTATTTTATTTTTGGAGATGATGCCGAGCTTTTCCATAAATTCGACGGCGGGTATGCTGTTTATGCTGATGAGATTGTTGTCCTCGACCCCGGTAACAATGGCCGGCTTGCTGTAGATATTCATCGCCGGCAGGGATTTGACGGCAAACCGGCTTTCCACGGCGCCGCACACCGTGATAAGGGCCAGGCGGTCGGAGTAGGAGTTTCCGTTATAGATAACCAGGGGCGTCCTTTTTTCAATGGTTTCGTCAAGGGCATTGGTTCCAAAAAGCGGCGTTCCGCCGGACACGCGGTCGAGAATATCCACCACCCGGTCTCCGGGGAAATGGGCGGGATTGGAATGGCAGACCAGTACCAGAGCGGGAGAACATTCCGGAGAGCCGGATAATCGTCCGTACAGTTCCTCAATCCGGGTTTCCCCGTCCGCATCAAGGGGGTCCGAGATGCCGGTTCTGAAAGAAACATCGTCGCTGGTCAATACCGCCGCCGCCAGCATGTTTTCGCCCATAATTTCGGGCATGGCAATGCCGTGGGTGGTACAGCCGATTGATTCAAACGGCAGAGCCCGGGAAACCGCGGCGGCGGCGCCGGAGGAAACAAAATCCAGGGGGCAAAAGATGAGGCCCGTGGAATTTTTAAGCAGTGAATGTTCCGTATCAAGCTGTTCCAGGATATCATCCACCGCGAGCCGGGGATCGTCTATTTCAAAGGTAGAAGCGGTAAGCAGCCGTATCATATACTAACCTCCTTGTTTTGCAATTATGCCGCACAATATGCGGTCCGCAGCTTTAAACATTCCCTAGCAAACCTGTTGAGGAAGATGTTCCATTACGCAGGAAACGAGGGTGTGATTATGGTATCGGTTTATTACCCGTTCTTTCCCGTTATAGATCGGACAGATTTCCCCTCCGGAATAAACAAGCATATACGGCGGCGCCGGATCTTTTAATTCGTCCCTGACCGCTTCCATTTCGTCCTCCAGGTTTGCCAGGATTATGCCGTGGCTGATACAGGAAAAGATCAACACCGCATCGCCGTTTGCTTTTTTTACCGCGCCGGTAATATTTTTCGTCGTGTCAATGACTTCGCCGGAGCCGGGGAAACCGATATGTATGGCGTAGCCCTGGGGTATATTGGCGCTGCAGGTCAGGCTCCCATCGTCATTGATGGCATATATGATGAAAAGATGCGGCAGAATGTTGTGGTCCGGATATATGGCAAGGGGAAACACAAAAAGCAGATCAAGCCTTTCTTCGGTGATAAGGCCGATCTTCTTCATATATTCCGCTGCAGGGATATTATTCACGGTGATCATCCGGTTTCCCTCCGCCGAGGTAACCAGGGCTTTTTGGGTGTGGATATTGTGGTTCCAGACGGAATCGGCAAAAAACCGGGGCTTTAAATTTCCCGAAAAGAGCAGGACCGGCATCCTGTCGGAATACGCCGCTCCCCCGTAGATGGTTTTGGGGGTCCTTAGTTTGGTGTCCGCATCCAGGGCACCGGCGCCAAAGACAGGGCTACCCCGGGATTCCCTGTCCAGAACGCCGACTACCGTATCCCCCGCCAGATCGGACAGGAAGGGGACAATAATGAAGATTAGGGGCGGAGGGCTTTGCAGCGGCGCCGCCAGTTCCCGGTACACCTTTGCAATCCGCTCCTCCCTGTCTTCCGTCAGGGACTCGGAAAGGCCCGCGTGGAATTCCACATCGTCGCTGGTAAGAACCGCCAGGGTAAGGATAAGGCCGCCCATAGCCTCCGGTACCGCCGCTCCCAGGGTGGTACAGCCCAGCGTATCAAAGGGCAGGGCTTTGCAGACGGCTTCCGCTGTTCCCAATTTGATAAAATCCAGGTAACAGAACAGAAGTCCCACCGTGTTTTTCAGGAGACCGCCCTGGCTCCGCAGCTGCTTTTGAATCTCCCGGACCGCGGCGTCCGCATCGTCTATCTCGAAAGTATAGGCGGTCAGCATTTTTACCATGATCATCCTCCTCCTGGTAAAAATCGTGGAAATTGTTCGGAAACTTCAGTTTCCGAACAAGCCTTGTAACTATCCTCAACTATTACCCAAAAACTCTTCAAGCTCCTTGTGCATGGCGTCGTAGTCGAAGTTCTCCGCCTGTTCCCGAAGCCGGATGATAAAATCCCCGTCCTTCTCATACCGGTACCGCTCCAGTTCCCCCAGCGCCTCCTCGGTCTTATTCGAGTCGAAGTTCCCCGCCGCCGCCAATAGCCGAACCAAAACTTCCCGCCCGGGTTCCACCCGCCACTCCGTCGCCCCCTCCCCACAGAACGTATCCCATCCCTCAAGCAGCCCGCGCAGCCCCTCCGTCAATCCCAGCGCCTGCCGCCTCAGCTCCCCGTGACCGGTCCTTACCTCGTCCTCCTTCCCTCTCTTCAACGCAATTTCCAGTTCCCCGGCCAGCCCGGCTGTCCCGCCCGCACAGACGGCGTTGCAGGTCCCCTTGAGCCCGTGAACCTCGACGGCGTAGTCCGT
>JAIROB010000041.1 GCA_031257695.1 Treponema sp.
AGATGAAGCTGGACCCCTGGCTTTCCCGGTACGGATGCCTGGTGGTGGACGAAGCCCACGAGCGGAGCCTCAACATCGACTTTATCCTGGGGCTCCTCAAACGGGTCCTGGAGCGCCGCAAAGAATTCAAGGTGATAGTCTCCTCCGCCACCATCAACGCCCAGGTGTTTTCCGAATACTTTGGGGAATGCCCGGTGGTCAAGATCGACGCCGTCACCTACCCGGTGACGCTGATCTACGATCCCCCCTCCCCGGAGGGCTCCGCGGGCAAGACCGTCCCGCTCCAGGCCCGGGACCGCAGGGACGGAAGCGGCAGGAGGCCCCTCGTCGCCCAGAACTCCTCCGAGGATCTACTGCTGGACAAAATAACCGCCATCACCGAACGCTATATCGGAGACGGCCCGGAGGGGGATCTTTTGATCTTCCTTTCCGGGGAAAAAATGATCAAGGACTGTATGCAGCGCCTTTCCCTGAGCCCCTGCGGGCAATACCTCCACATGGTCCCCCTCTACGGGCGGTTGGGCAAGGATGAACAGGAACGGGTCTTTGAGCCGGCGCCCAAAGGAAAAATCAAGGCGGTGATCTCCACCAACATTGCGGAGACCTCGGTAACCATCGACGGGATCGCCGCGGTGATCGACTCGGGGCTTTCAAAACTGAATTACTACAACCCCCGCACTTTCACCTCCAGCCTGATCGAAGGTCCGGTGTCCAAGGCTTCGGGGAACCAGCGGAAAGGCCGGGCGGGACGCACCATGGAGGGGATCTGCTACCGGCTCTATACCCGCAAGGATTTTGAGAACCGCAGCCTTTTTACCACCGAGGAGATCTACCGCACCGACCTTTCCGAAGTGGCGCTCCGCATGGCGGACCTGGGCATCACCGCGTTTGAGGAATTTGAATTTATCTCCCCCCCCGGCCGGGAAGGGCTTATCGCCGCCGTTGAAACACTCAATCTGCTGGAGGCCCTGGAAAGCGATCGCAGCCTCTCCAGGATTGGCAGGATGATGACCGAATTTCCCCTGGCGCCCCGGCAGTCCCGGATCATCGTGGAGGCCATGCTGCGGTATCCCGAGGTTACCCAGGAAACCATCATCGCCGCGGCGTTTCTGTCCACCCAGAGCCCCTATATGCTGCCTCCGGGGGAAGAAACCGACGCCCGCAGGGCGCACCACAGCTTTCGTGATCCCGGCGGGGACTTTGTTTCCTACCTCAAACTCTACCGGGCCTATGCTTCAGCGGGGGACCGCAGAAAATTCTGCGAGAAAAACTACCTGGACGAAAAGGTGATGGCGGAAATCGTCAATGTGACGGAACAGATTGAGCTTATCGTTTCCGGCATGGGGGTTCCCATCCTTTCCGGGGGAAAAACCGAGGACTACCTCTGTTCCGTAGCCAGGGGGATGATACAGTTTGTGTGCGTCCGGGACGGAAGGGAACTGTACCGCAGCCTTACTGCGGATCGCATTCTCATACACCCCGGTTCGGTAATGTTCCGGGAAAACCCCCAGTACATTGTGGCGGGGGAAATAGTCAGAACATCCCGGATGTACGCCATGTCGGTGTCGCCCCTTTCGCGGAACACCCTGGAAAGGATCAGCGCCGGGCTCTACGAGGCGCTGGGAGGCAGGGGGGACGGCGGCGGCTTCCCCCGGGAGAAGCTCAAAGCCCGGGACTTTACCAACAACATCAGGATTGGCGGCGAAGCGTTCGAGATTGAAACCCTCAAGGGGAAAAAAACCGTCCGCCTGCCCTGGGAGCGTCTTTCCGCGCTCAAGGACGATTTAGGCGGCGAAACCGGCCGGCACAAGGGCCTGCGGGGTAAAATTATCCTGGAGGGGCGGTATGCCCTTCTGGAGGGGGAAAAGCTGGATCTGATCCTCTCCCTGGCTCCATCCCTGGACATAGAGGGAGCGCTTGGCCGGAAGTGGCCCCGCAAGGAGCGGTTCAACTCCGCAGACGGGTTCGGGGCCCTGCTGGAAAACCTTCCCCTGATCCTGGCCCCGGCGGTGTGGCGGCCCGGAAAAAAAGATCTGGGTTTTCTGTGCCTTCGTACCGATAGTAATGGGTACTACTGGTTTGCCTGCTCCCGGAGCTTTCACGCCGGCCTGAACGAAAGCCTGGCCAGCGTGGAGGCCCTGATTGACGAATTGGGCGAGGAAGTGGACATTGAAATCAAACACCAGGTAAACCTTATCTATCGAAGGCTTTCGGATTATTTAGGGAGCCCCTGAAAACGCAAAGCTCCGGTTCGGCAGTTTTTGGAGGTTTCCTGAGCCTGTTATAAGGATGTTTCATGCTGCCCCGCTCTCCTTACCACCGTTTTCCTGATTTTCTCGCCCCCGCCGCGGACCGGTACGGGATACTGGGGGAGCTGCTGGAAGAACTGGAGTTTGGCTATTCCTCCATCATCATGGGAGCGTCCGGGGGGCGCAAACTCCGGCACTTCTTTGTGCTTCCCCACCGGGGACAGAGCTTTCTCCCCGGAAAATACCCGGCCATAGCATTGGTGGCCCATTACGACCGGGTGGAGGGCAGCCCCGGCGCCAACGACAACAGCGCGGCGGTGTTCATGCTCCTGGAGGCGGCCCTTAAAATGCGCGACGAGGGGCTGCGGAACTGGCTTATCATCTTTACCGACAAGGAAGAACTGGGCT
>JAIROB010000204.1 GCA_031257695.1 Treponema sp.
GGTCTCCAGGAGCTGCCCTATGTTCATACGGGAGGGAACCCCCAGGGGGGTCAGGCACAGGTCCAGAGGAGTGCCGTCTTCCATGTAGGGCATATCCTCCTCCGGCAGAATCCGGGCCACAACGCCCTTGTTGCCGTGGCGGCCCGCCATTTTGTCCCCCTCCCGGAGTTTCCGTTTGGTGGCGATGAGCGCCTTCACCACTTCGTCCACCCCGGGGCTCAGGTCGTCCCCTTCGGTGCGCTTGAGGCGCTGGATGTCGATGATGGTCCCCTCGATGCCGTGGGGCACCCGGAGGCTGGAGTCCCGCACCTCCTTGGCCTTCTCGCCGAAGATGGAGTTCAGGAGCTTGAATTCCGGAGTGGTTTCGGTCTCGTTCTTGGGGGTTACCTTGCCCACCAGGATATCCCCGGAGCGCACCTTGGCGCCTACCCGGATTATCCCTTCGGCGTCCAGGTTGTCCAGGCTCTTTTCCGAGGTATTGGGGATATCCCTGGTGATCTTTTCCGGCCCCAGCTTGGTCTCCCGGACTTCGGTGACAAATTCCTTAATATGGATGGAAGTGAACATATCGTCCTTCACCACCCGTTCGGAGATGAGTATGGAGTCTTCGTAGTTGTACCCGTTCCAGGGCATAAAGCCCACCAGAATGTTGCGCCCCAGGGCAAGTTCCCCGTTCTGGGTGGCGGGACCGTCGGCAATCACCTGGCCGGCCAGGACCTTCTCCCCTATCTTGACCACCGGCCTCTGGTTGTAGCAGGTGTCCTGGTTGGTCCGCTGGTATTTTATCAGCCGGTATTCATCCAGGCCCTCGGCGTTGGTTTCCTGAATCCTGGAAGCGTTCTTTCCGGTTTCGTCGGGCTTGACAAGGATGGACTGGGCGGTGACCCGGACCACGGAGCCGTTCCGCCGGGCCTTGACCAGCACCCCGGAGTCGTAGGCGCACTTCCCCTCCATGCCGGTTCCCACCCGGGGCGCCTCGGGAAACACCAGGGGCACCGCCTGGCGCTGCATATTGGAGCCCATGAGCGCCCGGTTGGCGTCGTCGTGTTCCAGGAAGGGGATGAGGGAAGCGGACACCGAAATGATCTGTTTGGGGGAGACATCCATATACTGAATCTCTCCGGGCGCCCTGGTGGTATAGTCCCCCTGGCGGCGGCAGGAGATCTGTTCGTCCGCGAAGGAGCCGTTGGCGTTCAGCCTGGCCGAAGCCTGGGCGATGACGTACCGGTCCTCGTCCATCGCGGAAAGGTACTCAATATCCCCGGTGGCTACCCCGCCGGAAACCCGCCGGTAGGGGGTCTCCAGGAAGCCGTACTCGTTGACCCTGGTGTAGTTTGCCATGGAAACGATTAGCCCGATATTCGGCCCCTCCGGGGTCTCGATGGGGCACATACGGCCGTAGTGGGTGTAGTGCACGTCCCGCACCTCGAAGCCTGCCCGGTCCCGGGAGAGCCCCCCCGGCCCCAGGGCGTTGAGCCGCCGCTTATGGGTCAGCTCCGCCAGGGGGTTCACCTGGTCCATGAATTGGGAAAGCTGGCTGGAACCGTAGAATTCTTTGATGGCCGCCACCACGGGCTTAATGGAAATCAGGTCCTGGGGTTTGATGGTGTCCGTCTCTTTCAGGCTCATCCGCTCCTTGGCGATCCGTTCCATCCGGCTGAACGCGGTTTTCATGGCGTTGGCCATGAGCTCCCCCACGGAGCGGACCCGCCGGTTCCCCAGGTGATCGATATCGTCGGATATTTCATCCCCCACATACACCTTGATCAGGAACTTCATGGTGGCGATGATGTCCGGTTTGGTCAGGGTAAATTCGGTCAGGGGCGGATCGTGGAGAAACTTCTTGTTCAGCTTGTAGCGGCCCACCTTGCCCAGGTCGTAACGCCGGGAGGTGAAGAACATCCCCTGGAGGTCCTTCTCAGCGGACTCCACCGTGATGGATTCTCCGGGCATGAGCGCCCGGTACACCTCGCCCAGGGCGTCTTCCTTGGAGGGCTCATCCCGGGCGGGATCTTCCTTCACAAACTTGATCTCCTCCCGCTCAAAGCAGTTGAGCACCATGGGGGAGTTGAGGGAATCCTCCGCTTCAAAGTCGATAACTTCCACGGAGCCGACGCCGTTGCCCAAAAGCTCGTCTATGCTGTGGGGGTGGAGCTTTTCGCCCGCCCGGTAGAGCTTCTTCTGCTCCTCCCCTTCCCCGCCGTCGACCAAAACCGCGCTGGCGAGCAGTTTGCCGGAGAGCCGCTCCCTGGCATCCCTGTCGTCCTTAACCTCCAGGGTTTCGGTTTTGTAGAAGGCACGGATAATGTCCTCCCGGGTTTCGTAGCCCAGAGCGCGGAGGAAGATCGTTCCCAGGATACGCTTTTTCCGGTCTATCTTGGCGTAGATCAGCTCTTTTTTCTGGTCGATTTCAAATTCCAGCCAGGAACCGCGGTAGGGGATGATCCGGGACGCATAGATCCCCTTCTCATGGTTGAAAATAACGCCCGGGGAACGGTGGATCTGGGAAACCACCACCCGCTCAGCGCCGTTAATGATGAAGGTGCCCCGCTCGCTCATGATGGGAACATCCCCCATGTAGATGTCTTTTTGACGAATCTCGCCGGTTTCCCGAAAGATCAGGTTGATCCGCGCCTTGAGGGGCACCGCATAGGTCAGGCCCTTCTGCTTACATTCATGCTCGGTCAGCTTGATGCTTTCCTCGTCCAGGGTGTAGTACTCATATTCCAGGGTCATATCGCCGTTGGGACTTTCGATGGGAAAGGTAGCCCTGAATACTTCCTCCAGCCCCTGTTTTTGCAGGGGCTCCCTGTTCCTAAGCGGTTCCCGCTGCAGAAACCGTTCGTACGAGCTGGTTTGGATGTCGATCAGATCCGGAAGCTCCATCACGTCCTGAATGTCCTTGCCGATGTATGTTCGTTTTGTGATTGCTTTGGCCTTTACCATGGTACCCCCACATTACAAAAAGCCCCTGCCTTAGACAGAAGGCCGCAGGGACGCCCGCGCGGCGCCGTAACGCCGTTTTACAAACGCCCCTGGTAGAGAGAATATTATTTTTTTTGTTCCTGTAGCTTACTGAACTTCAACCGTACCGCCGGCGGCAGTGACTTGTTCCTTAATCTTGGCGGCCTCATCCTTGGAGATGTTCTCTTTGAGGGGCTTGGGGGCGCCCTCAACAAGATCCTTAGCCTCCTTGAGACCAAGACCGGTAACAGCCCGGACCTCTTTGATGACCGCAATTTTCTTGGTGTCATCATAGGCCTTCAAAATAACATTGAATTCCGTCTGCTCCTCCGCTGCTTCGGCGGGGGCGGCTCCGGCCGCGGCGCCGGGAACGGCGACAGCGACAGGGGCGGCGGCGGAAACACCGAATTTTTCTTCCATGGCTTTAACCAGTTCCGAAACTTCAAGAACCGTCATGGATGAAATCGCATCTAAAATCTGATCCGTTGTAAGGGCTGCCATATTATCTTCTCCTACTATACTCTTTTTATACGCATCCATACGGGCGCGTTTCCGGCATTACCCGGGAAAAACCCGACAGGAACGGCAGCGTCCGAAGCCTGAAGGGGAGGTTTCTTGCTCAGGCCGCGGGGCCTTCGGCTTTCTTGTCCGCCACGGCTTTGACGGTCCGCACCAGCCGGGCGTTGACATCGTTCAGGGCCGCGGCAAGATTCCGGACAGGGCCGTTCATCACCGACATGAGCATGGAGAGCAGCTCCAGCCGGCCCGGCAGTTTGGAGAAAGCCTCTATCTGTTCGGTGTTGTAAACGTTCTCTCCCACCAGGCCGCCCTTTATCTTTAACGCCGGGACTTCCCGGGTAAAATCCAAGAGCAGCTTGGCCACCTCGTTGGCGTCTTTAGGGGCAATGGCCACAGCGGTGGGGCCCACCAGGTAGGAGGACACTTCCCCGGGGGCCTTGGACTGTTCAAAGGCGATCCGCGCGTAGGCGTTTTTTACCACCTTGAACCGGGCTTCCTTTGCCCGGAGGTTTTTTCGCAGAGCGGTGATTTGCTCCACCGTAAGCCCCCGGTAATCGGCAAAGATAAAGTCCGGCGCCGAAGCGAAATCAGCATACAATTCCGCAATGGCCCTGGTTTTGGCATCCTGTATTTTTTTAGCGACAATTGCCATCGTTATACTCCTTTATTCGTTCCCCATGGCGACCCGGACGCCCGGGCCCATGGTAGAAGACACCGACACGGTTTCCACAAATTCGCCCTTCGCGTCCACGGGGCGCTTCCTCCTGACCTCCGAAACCACGGCCTGGACATTTTCGGCGAGCTTGTCGGTCTCCATGGAAACCTTGCCCACCGCCAGATGCACCACCCCGGTTTTATCAGCGCGGAATTCCACCCGGCCCTTTTTAAGCTCCGACAGGGCGCCCTTGAGGTCAAAGGTTACGGTCCCGGTCTTGGGGTTGGGCATAAGCCCCCGGCGGCCCAGGATCATGCCGAGCTTGCCCACATCCTTCATCATATCCGGGGTAGCCACCGCCACGTCGAAATCCAGCCAGCCGCCCTTTACTTTATCGATCAGATCCTCGGCGCCCACATAGGTCGCCCCCGCTTCCTGGGCTTCCTTTTCCTTTTCGGCCTTACAAAATACCAGTATCCGCTTTTCGGAGCGGAACTGATGGGGCAGCACCACCGTATCCCGAACGGACTGGCTCTTTTTCAGAGCGACCTTAACCGAAACATCCACGGTTTCGTCAAACTTGGCAAAGGCCAGGGCCTTTACCGTGTCCACCGCCTCTTTGAGGGTATAGGACGCAGCGACATTGTACTTTTTAAGGCTTTCGGCGTATTTTTTTCCGCGGCTCATCTTTCCACCTCCACGCCCATGGCCCGGGCGGTCCCCGCTATAATCCGCATGGCGCCGTCAATATCGTTGGCGGACAGATCCGGCATCTTCAACTTGGCGATCTCCTCGCACTTCGCCCTGGGCAGCTTCCCGACCTTGGTCTTGTGGGGCTCCCCGGAACCCTTCTCCAGGCCGATAGCCTTCTTGATCAGCACCGCCGCCGGGGGGGTCTTGAGGATAAAGCTGAAGGTCTTATCCGCATACACGGTGATGACCACCGGGATGATAAGCCCGGGCTCCATAGCCTTTGTCCGGTCGTTAAACTGGGTAACGAAGGTAGGCGCGCTGACCCCGTGGGGGCCCAGAGCAGGGCCTACGGGCGGCGCCGGAGTGGCCTTTCCCGCCGGACACTGGAGCTTGATAAGAGCGGAAATCTTTTTCTTTGCCATGTACTACTCCTTTGTGGTACTAACGTTTTCTGTAAAACTCCCACGAACTATAGCGGCCCTCCCGAAAATTCGGCATTGCCCCTATCTTTATATACTATAGAACTTTAGCTACACTTTCTCCACCTGCAAAAGATCGACTTCCACCGGGGCGTTGCGGCCAAAAATCCCGACCATAACCTTCAACTTGTTCTTTTCCTGGTTCACCTCTTCAATGGTCCCCGTGAAGGATTCAAAGGGCCCGTCGATGATCTTGACCTGTTCCCCCGGAGCAAAGCTCTGGCGGGCCCGAACCGGCCGCTCGCCCTTAAGCTCCCCGGCCTTCTGCAAAATCCCCCTGGCCTCGTCGCCGCTTAGACTCGGAGGCTTCCTGCCCGCGGGCCCTAAAAAACCGGAGACCCCCTGGATATTCTTGATCCGTGAGCAGACAGCCTTCCAGTTCAGATCGGGGAGATCCATTTCAACCAGGATGTACCCGGGCAAATACTTCCGTATCGTGGTCCGCTTTTTGCCGTCCTTAACCTCCACAACCTCTTCGGAAGGCACCTTTACATCCCGAACCACCTCTTTGTCCAGATCCCCGGAGTTGAGCATCATGCGGATAGTTTTCTCTATTTTGTTCTCATACCCCGAATAGGTTTGAAGCACGTACCAACCAGCCGCCATACCTTTTTCGACCCCTTGCTAAAATACCGCCTGCACGCCCAGGAGCAAAAGCACATCCACCAGCCCGAGCGCCGCGGCGAAAAGCACCGTGGATATGAGCACCACCTTCACGGAGCTGATAACATCCTCCCTGCCCGGCCATACAACCTTACGGAGTTCCGCGTAGGACTCTTTGATAAACTGAACCAGCTTTCGCATATCACCTTCTCCCTGTTAAAAGCTCCCATTGAAGCCGCTTACGCGGCAATCAGAAAAGCGGAACAAACCCTTCGAAGCCTACTGCGTCTTTCATATACATATCAGGCGCAGTAGACTTCCCCTCCAGTCGCAAACTTCCTGTTTGCTCCCTCCGGGCCGGGGTTCGCCCCTTTCGGGGCCATCCATGGCCCCTTTTCTTCCCTGGAAGCCGCTTACGCGGCAATCAGAAAAGCAGGGCGAACCCTTCGAAGCCCACTGCGCCTTTTATATACATATCAGGCGCAGTAGGCTTCGAACCCACGACCTGCGGTTTTGGAGACCGCCGCTCTACCAACTGAGCTATACGCCTCTGTTCCGTCCGTTACTTAACCTTTGTTTCCTTGTGCAGGGTATGTTTCCGGTCAAAGGGGCAATACTTGTTGAATTCCAGCTTTTCCTGGATATTGCGGCGGTTTTTCAGGGTCGTATAATTTTTCCGCTTGCACTCCGTACACTGCAGCGCGATTTTCTCCACCACCGTCTTTTTGCTAGCCATACCTTCCTCCTCATCCAGCCCTCGAACAGAATCGAACTGTTGACCTTATCCTTACCATGGATATGCTCTGCCAACTGAGCTACAAGGGCATTATCCGCTTGTTTTACATAGTTTTAACAGATTATTAGAAACTCACGAACCTGTCAATAGGCCGCGTCGCCCTGTCAGCAATTCCGAATTCAAAATCCCAGAACCGAAAAGGCCTGCGGATCCCCCTATGGGCCCTAATGAGGTTAACGGGGACGCATATGGACTAAAACGGGGGGCGGCGGAGTATGCCCGGCGCTCACTTGCCTGTAGAGTCCGCTTCCGCAGCCCCGCTCTGCGGGTCTGCTCCGCGGGGAATTCCAGAGAGTTCG
>JAIROB010000080.1 GCA_031257695.1 Treponema sp.
GTTGTGGAGTATTCGGGGGTAAAAGCGCTGGTTATGGGGCTGGGGCTCCACGGGGGGGGGCTGGAGTCCGCCCGGTACCTGGCTTCCCATGGGGCGGAGCTGACGATAACGGATCTGCGGGACGAAAAAACCCTGGCCCCGACTATAGAACAGCTTGAGGCCGCGGGCGTCAAGGCGCGGTACGTTTTGGGCCGCCACGACATGGCGGATTTCAAAAACGCGGATATGGTGATAAAAAACCCCGGGGTGCGGCCCGATTCTCCCTACCTGCAGGGGGCGGCGCGTGTCGAGACCGATATTTCGCTTTTTCTGGCCGCTTCCCCTGCCCGGCTTATCGCGGTTACCGGTTCCAAGGGCAAGTCCGGCACGGCCTCCGCCCTCCACCGGGCCCTGAGCCAGGCCCGGCAGGGGGGCCTCCTCCCCGGCAACGCCTTCCTGGGGGGCAATATCACCGTTTCGCCCCTGAGCTTCCTGGACGGCCTGGGGCCGGAGGACGATGTCACCCTGGAGTTGTCCAGTTGGCAGCTCGGGGATCTGGGGAACGGAACGGGGGTCAGGGGGGCCCCCCGGGGAAGGCTCCCGCTCAAGCCCCGCGCGGCGGTGATCACCGCGATCTTACCGGACCACCTGGACCGCTACGGAACCATGGACGCGTATGTGGCGGACAAGCGGATCATCTACCGGGGCCAGGACCGGGGGGACCTTACGGTGGCGGCGGACGATTCCTGGGGCCGGAGCTTCCTCGCCGAAACCCCGGGCCGGGGCATGGTCTACGCGGAAACGCCCCTCCCCGGCGGGAGGGCCGGCGGCTGGGTTGCGGGGCGCGGCGGGCCGGGCCTGGCGCGCCTGGCCTCCGGGGAGATCGCGGAGCTGGTCCCGGCGCAACTGCTGGTTCCGGGCTACCACCAGAAAAAAAACCTCCTCGCCGCGGCTCTGTCCCTGCTGGACCTGGGCTTGCCGCCGGAATTTATCCGGGAGAGTTTGGGGACTTTTCCCGGCATAGAACACCGGCTGGAGTTTTTCCACGACTGGCGGGGGATACGCTTCTACAATGACAGCGCAGCCACCATCCCCGACGCGGCGGTCGCGGCGCTGGAAGCCTTCGACCGGCCGGTGGCGCTGGTAACCGGGGGCACGGACAAAAACCTGGACTTCGGCTGCCTGGCCGCCGCGGCCCCCGGGGCGAAGGCTATCGTCCTGCTGGCGGGGACCGGAAGCGACAAGCTGCGCCTCCTCCTGGACAAGGCGGGGACGCCCTACCTGGGCCCCTGGGACTCGGTGGAAGGGGCGCTGGAATCCGCCCTGTCCGCGGCGTCGGCGGGGGACGCGGTGGTTTTGTCTCCGGGCTGCGCCAGTTTCGGGATGTTCCTCAACGAATTTGACCGGGGGCGGAAGTGGAAAGAGGCGGCGCTGCGTCATGGATCTTGAGCTCCTGTATGAACGCGCCGGGATGTTCCGGGAGATCCGCGCTTTTTTTGATCAACGGAACTACCTGGAACTGGATACCCCCCTGCTTGCCCCGGATCTGATCCCCGAAACCTGTCTGGAGGTCTTTGAGACCCTCTACCTGGCGCCTCCGGGCAGCAAAACCCGGTCCTCCCGGCCCTACTGGCTGGTCCCCTCCCCGGAAATCTGGATGAAAAAGCTCATCGCCCGGAACCCCGTCAGCGTGTACCAGATCTGCAAGTGTTTCCGGAACGGCGAGTCCACGGGGCGGATCCACAGCCCGGAATTCACCATGCTGGAATACTACACCATGGACGCGGATTACCGGGACAGCCTTGCCCTCACGGAGGATCTGTTCCGAAGCCTGCTCAAGCTCTGGCCCCGGGGCGGAGGGGCAGGGCTGAGTCCGCCCTTTCTGCGGATCGCCATGGAGGAGGCCTTTGTCCGCTATGCCGGTTTCAGCCTCTTCGAGGCCGCGGAACAGGGGACCCTGGCAGCGGAAGCCCGTAAGCTGAGGCTCGATCCCCCCCCGGACCTGGACACCCCGGCGCTCTACGACCTCGTCTTTATCCATGCCGTGGAGCCGTCCCTGCCCAGGGACCGGGTGGTGGCGCTGACGGACTACCCCGCGTTTGTCCCCTGCCTGGCTAAAAAAAGCGGCGACGGCAGGACCGTGGAACGCTGGGAGATCTACGCCCGGGGCATTGAGCTGGCGAACTGTTATTCCGAGGAAACCGATCCCGGCGAGATTCGCCGCTACTTTGAGCGGGAGGGGCGGGAAAAAAACCAAACCGCCCTGGTCCCCCATGCGGTGGACGCGGATTACTGGAAGAACTTCCTCCCCAGGGCCGGCCGTCCCTTTCCCCGCTGTTCCGGCGTGGCTATGGGGCTGGACCGGCTGTTCATGGCGCTCGCGGGCGCCTCAAGCATAGACGCGGCGCTGCCCTTTCCCATGTCCTCCCCGGAGTAAGGCCGGGGGCGCGTTAGGATGATTCTGCGGGGGGGGCATTGTTGGCGACCATGTCGTTCATCTTTCTGAGCCGCCGGGAAAGGTCCCGGGCCAGGTTCATCAGCATGAGGGAGAAGGCTTTAATATCGGTTTTGTAGATGCTCCGCAGAGCGCGGTTGGAAATGGACATAACCCGGGTAGGCTCCAGGGCCACGTTGGTCGCCGCCGAGGGCATCACGTCAAGCACTTCCATTTCGCCGAAGGCGTCGCCGGTTTTGAATTCGATGAGGGTAACGTGGTTCTTCATCACCGCAACCCGGCCGTCCAGGATAAACCGGATCTTATCATTGGGCTCGCCCTCAACAATGATGTTGTCGCCGGCCTGGTA
>JAIROB010000108.1 GCA_031257695.1 Treponema sp.
CTGGCCACCATGAAGGCGATGCGGCTGGGGATGTTGGCTTTGATGAGGCCCGTGATAACGTCGATGGAGGGGCGCTGGGTCGCCAGCACCAGGTGGATGCCCACGGCGCGGCTCATCGCTGCGAGGCGGGCCACGGTGTTTTCCAGCTCCTTTCCCGTGGTGGCCATGAGGTCGGCGAATTCGTCGATCACCACCACGATATAGGGCATATGCTCCGCCGCCATGTTTCTTTCCCTGCTCCGCCGGTTGTAGCTCCGTATGTCCCGAACCCCCATGGAGTCCAGGCAGGCGTAGCGGCGCTCCATTTCGTAGATGCAGTACTGCAGGGCCTGGAAAGCCCTTTTCGGGTCGGTGATCACCGGGGTTAACAGGTGGGGAATATCGTTGTAGAGGTTGAGCTCCACCCGTTTGGGGTCTATGAGGATGAGCCGGCACTCCGCGGGGGAACGCTGGTACAGTATGGACAGGAGCATGGCGTTGACGCAGACCGATTTTCCCGAGCCCGTGGCCCCGGCGATGAGCAGGTGGGGCATCTGGGTCAGATCTATGGTATGGGATTCCCCGGATATGTTCTTCCCCAGGGCCACCGGGATCTCCGTCCGTTTTCCGTCATGGGCCTTTTCCCGCTGCAGCTCCCCTTCGATGATTTCCCGCAGGGACACGATGTTCCGTTTGGCGTTGGGCACCTCGATTCCCACGGCGTGCTTGCCGGGGATGGGCGCCACGATGCGGATCGAGGACGCTGCCAGCCGCAGAGCGATGTTGTCCCCCAGGCCCACGATCTTGGAGAGCTTCACCCCCGGAGCGGGGAGGATCTCGAACATGGTGATCACCGGGCCCTTGCGGATGTTCATAACCTTTGCCTGGATCTTGAATTCCTCCAGGGTATCTTCGAGGATATGCCCCGCCCTCCGGCTTTCATCGTCGATGACCCAGTACTGGCCGTCGGGGTACTGGTTGAGGATATTCTCCACGGGCACCCTGTACGCGCCCCGGCGTTTCGCCTTGGGCGGCTTCCCCGCGGGCTGGGCGTAGGGCCTTTCCTCCTCCGGCGTCGAAAGGAAAAGGGGCGCGGGTTCTGCATCGTATCCGCCCTCATCCCCGGAATCTTCGGCCCCGGTTTCGTCTTCCTCCGGTTCGTCCGTAAAAACAGCGGCGGGGACGGGAGCGAAAAAGGGCTCCGGCGCCGGTTCCGCCGGGGGGCCGACGGGCGGTTCCGGCAGGAGCAGGGGCGCTGGTCCTGCGGCCCGGGATTTCCGTTTCTTCTTCGGCGTCTTGAGCGATTCGGGGCCGGGGAAGAAAGCCGAGGTCAGGGCCATGATCAGGAAACTTTCAATCACCGTCATAAGGATGATGATCATGCTGAAACCGATTCGCCCGGTTTCGGCCAGGAACTTAAATTCCCGGGAGCGCACATTGAAATCCCGGAGAAAAGCGAAGCCTATGGCCAGGGTCAGGAAGGGAAAGGTGGTCCCGGTGAGGATGAAGATACGATCCGGCCGGAACCGGGGGGAAATCAGGATGGCCGCGGCCATAAAAAGGTAGAGGGGAACCATGAAAGCCAGAATCCCGTAGGCGCGGACCAGAAAATCGCCGGGTCCCGGGGCAAGCTCCGGAATATTGAGGATCGCGGCGGCTATGGAAACCCCCAGGAGCGCCCCCGCAACCGCCAGGGCCAGCGCGGCGATCAGCGAGGCAAGGCGGTGCCGCAGATCGGGCCGGGCGAGGAAAGCGCGAAAGGTCCGAATCGGACGGGGTCTTTTAAGCGATTTTAGCAGTTCCAGCAATTTTTCCGGCGACAAGCGCGTTTCTCCCGTTCAGGCGGTTTTAAGAGGGGATCTCTACTTATACATATCGGCAAAAACCGCTTCCATCGTCATACCATAATAGAGATATCCGTAGGCCGCGGCCGCGGACAGAACCTTCCGGCCGTATTCCCGGGTCTCGTTGTACTCAACGGTTTCCAGGAACAGATCCCCCCCCAGGGCCGGCTCAGCGTTTCGCCAGCGCCGCAGCCGCCCGATGCCGCCGTTATAGGCCAGGAGCGCCATCAGGGGGCTTTCGGTGCGGTCCATGAGGTAGCGGAGGTAGGCGGCCCCCAGGCGTATGTTTGTCTCCGGGTCCTCCAGGTCTATCACCCCGGCCGCGGCATAATCCGGCCCTCCCCGGCGGCGGATGCGGTTCGCCATGTCCGCGGCGGTGGCGCCCATCAGTTGGGTAAGCCCCGCGGCCCCCGCCCGGGAGCGGATCCCCGGGGAGAAGGCGCTCTCGGTGCGTATCAGCCCAAAGAGCAGTTCCAGGGGCAGGGCCTCCGCCGCCGCGGCGGCCTCCGCCAGATCCGTAAAGGCCCTGGGGTAGTAGAGCTCCAGGTCCCGCCGCGTCATCCCGTAGCCCTCCCGTCCGGCGTACAGGGCGACCGTCCGTATGGACTCCTCCCAGCGCCCGGCCTCCGCAAACGCCGCTGCCAGGGTCCGCAGCATGTCCGGGCTGAGCCGGTCCGCGTCGGCGGCGATAAAGCCGAAGGCAAGGCCTGCGGCGCCGTATTGAAAAAAGCCCGGGAGAAATTCCGGGTCATCCCCGCGGAACCGGCTTTCCCCGGCCCCCGCCGCGGGGCTCCCCCGGCCCGATACGGGGACGGCCCTCTCCCCCAGCCGGGAAGCGGCGAGGGCGCGGTAATAAAACAAAGCGTCGGCCCGCTCCAGGGCGATGCGGAGGTACCGCTCCCCCCCGTTTCCCGGGCCGGGGACAAAAAGGCCCTCGGAAACGGCGGCGCCCAGGATGTAGGCGTATTTGGCGATACTGTCCCCGTCGGAACGCCTTTCGATGAGGGAAAACACCTCCGCCAGGCTGTTCCAGCGCCGGTTCGCCACAAGGTAGCGCCCCAGCCGGTCCAGAATATCCGCAAAGTAGCGTTCCCGGTTCCAGCGGGGGCCGTACCGGCTGATCAGCGAGGCGGTCTCCCCGGGCTGTTCCTGGAGGCTTATACTGAGGATATACCAGATACAAGCGTCGGCCTGGACAGGGTCGGGGGCAAAGTCCAGCGCCTGGGCAAAGTAGTCCGAAGCCTCGGCATAGCGGTTGAGGGAGCGCTGAATCCTGGCTATATAGTAGAGGATGTTGTAGCGAATCCCCGGAACGTCCAGGCCCCGCCCGTCCAAACCGCCTTCCTTGATCCGTTTGTTCCAGCCCAGGAACAGCTCCAGCCCCTCGGCCTGCGCTCCGGCATAAACAAAGGCCCTGCCCAAATCGCCCAGCAGGGGGAGATGCCGGAAGAAAAGGGTCTCGTCCTCCGCCAGAACCTCCCGGAAACGGGAGAGCCCCTCGCCGTAGGATAAACGCCGCAGGTCGAGCCGCCCTGCCGCGGCCGCGGCGGCCGCGGAACCGGCAAGCTCCGCAAGCCTTTCCCCCGCCTCTCCCAGAACCCAGCGCCGGGCTTCCTCCAGGACCGCCGCGTGCGCCGCTTCCACCCCTTCCCCGTAAGCATCCGCTTCCCGGGCCAGAAAAAAGTCCGCCAGCTCCCCCGAAAGGCCCTCCCCATGGGAATCCCCCAGCGAGGCGGTCAGGAGCAGGAGGCCGCGATCCCAGGGCCCAAGGTCCGGGGTTCTGTCCCCGTAGAGGGCTTCCGCATCGGCAAAACGGCCCAGCCTGTAGAGACAGGCAGCCCGGAGGGTCCTGAGAGCGGGCTCGGCAAGGGTCCCGCGGCCCCGGGATTCCAGCCGGGCCAGGAAGCGCCTCGCCTCCGGCTCCTCCCGGGCCAGGACGAACCGCAGCAGTTCCCCCGCGGCTTCCCGCCGCGCCCTGCCCGTTCCGTCCAGCGCCGCTTCGAAGAGCGCCGCCGCGCGTTCCCCGCTCCCTTCGGCGCCCCTGTCCCGGACCAGCAGCCCCGCGTAGTAGGGCGCCGAAGGGTGGATCCGGGCAAGTTCGCCCATCCTGTCCGCGGGGCTGTCGAGGATAAACCCTATGTCTCCGGCCTTCAATTTACGCGCCGCCTCGTCGCCGCGGAGATCCAAAACGGTTTGGGCGCCGCAAGAGACAAGGTTTAAAACCAAAGCCGGGAGGAGGAGTAGAATCCGGGGCATCACAAACGCTTAATTTCCGGGAGGAATTCTGATGGTGCGTCCCGAAACAATAAAATCCGGGTTTCGAATGGAATTGAACCGGGCAATGCGCGGGTACAACCAGGGATTACGATAGAAAGCCTCGGAAATATCCCAAAGGGTATCCCCCCAGCGTATCGTGTAGGGCGCCCCCCCACGGGGAATGGTCCGGGGGACCTTGTAGGAGGCCACAGGCGGCAGCCGGGTCCGGCCGGCCCGATCCTCCCCGGAGTCCGCTGCCCTGGGCGGCTGCCGGTCCGCGGAGATGACCGGCGGCGCCGCGACAGGCTGCTCAGGGGGATCCGCTATCCCCTCCGCCGGCTCCGCGGGGGCCGGGATCGGGGCCGTGGGTTCGAGGGCCGGGGCCGCGGGTTCAGGGATCCGGACCGCGGGTTCAGCCGGAACCGGGGCCTGGGGTAACGGCTGGACCTGGGCCGGCGGCGGGGCTGCCGGAGCGGCGGAAGAGGCGGGAACCGCGGGTCGGCGGAAACCGGATCGAATCGCTATGCCCCGGCTGTTAAAGAAGAAGAAGTACAGGAGGCCGCCGAGCGCCAAAAGCAGCGCCGCGGCGGTCAGCAGCAGGGACCAGGGAAACGTCTTTTTCCGCTCAACCCCTCCGGGCGCGGCATCCCTGTCGTACAAGCCCCGCGGGGGCTCGCGGGCTTCAAGATCAAGATCAAAATCGGGAATTTCGTCATTTTCCCTGTCGTCTTCCGCCACGTCGGCCAGGGAAACGCTCAAATGCTGGGGGATCCCCTTTACGGAAGCGTCCAGATCCAGGGCATTCGCGGTTATCTGCCCGGCAGAGTTGGAGGACAGAATCATTTCAATATTAGGCTCCCCCTTGGGCCGGGGTTTCAGGTTTTCCACCACCAGGCTGCCCACATAGAGGGCATCCGCCATGGTTTTTGCGTAACTATTGTAGAGATCCACCTGGATACTCTTTTGATTGTCGTGGGCGGTGGTAAGAATAAGCCGCTTTTTAACCGGGGAATTCTCCTCCATGATGGGGTAAAACTCTCCGTTCGCGACCTTTATACCAATAGTTGACGCCATTGGTTTTGCTCCTTGTTTATGGGAAAGACGTTCATCTAAACTTTAGCCCCGCAAACCGCTATTGTCAACAGCAGCGCGGCTGGGGGTCCGGGGGTATTGAACCCCCGGAGAGGGGGGTGGGGCGCAACGGAGTGCGCCCCAGGGGGGAGGCTTCCCCCCTCCTGAAGGTGAGGGGCGGGGTTAAAATATAAAAATAAATTTGTTGCGCCGCTTATAGAGGGGGTATATAATATCAGAATACCGTGGCGCCGTCTTTGGACGGATAGCGATCCGCTCTGAGGAAGGGTTGTGAACAGAGTGGCCCATGAATGGCTCACGGCCCAGTTTCGGATCCCTTGTCGCGGTAAAAATTCAGATGGAGGTTTTTTATGGCTCTCAAGAATTCGGAAGTAACCAAGTACGCGCTTTACGGTCCCCTGTCCGGTATCGGCATCGCGCTTCCCTTGAGTTACCTCACAGTGTTTCAGACCGAAGGGTTGGGCTGGAGCGCCGTCCTTGCGACTACGGTCCTCATCGCTCCCAGGATTATTGACTTTGTCCTGGGCATAAGCTGCGGCACCATTATGTCCAAGGTCAATATGAAGAACGGGCGCTACCGCTCATGGTTTATGATACTGCGCTGGGTGGTGGCCCTGTGTATCATCGTGCAGTTCTTCGACACCAAATCCCTGCCGCTGCCGCTCCAGATTCTCTTTATCTTTGTCGGCTATACC
>JAIROB010000165.1 GCA_031257695.1 Treponema sp.
GCGGCGGGGTGTATGTCGCCTCCAGTGGAACCTTTGCGATGAACGGCGGCGCAGTGAGCGGGAATTCCTCATACTACGGCGGCGGTGTGTATGTCGCCTCCAGTGGAACCATTACGATGAACGACGGCGCAGTGAGCGGGAATTCCTCCTCCTACGGCGGCGGCGGGGTGTATGTCTATGGTGGAACCTTTACGATGCGCGGCGGCGCAGTGAGCGGGAATTCCTCCTCCTCCTACTACTCCTCCTACGGCGGCGGGGTGTATGTCGCCTCCAGTGGAACCTTTACGATGAACGACGGCGCAGTGAGCGGGAATTCCTCCTCCTCCTACGGCGGCGGGGTGTATGTCGCCTCCAGTGGAACCTTTGCGATGAACGGCGGCGCAGTGAGCGGGAATTCCTCCTCCTACGGCGGCGGGGTGTTTGTCGAGGGTGGAACCTTTACGATGCGCGGCGGCGCAGTGAGCGGGAATTCCTCCTCCTCCTACTCCTCCTACGGCGGCGGGGTGTATGTCTATGGTGGAACCTTTACGATGAACGACGGCGCAGTGAGCGGGAATTCCTCCTCCTACTACGGCGGCGGGGTGTATGTCGCATCCAGTGGAACCTTTACGATGAACGACGGCGCGGTGAGCGGGAATTCCTCCTCCTCCTACGGCGGCGGGGTGTTTGTCAATTATGGAACCTTTACGATGAGCGGCGGCGCGGTGAGCGGGAATTCCTCCTCCTCCGGCGGCGGGGTGTACTCTGGTGGAACCTTTACGATGAACGACGGCGCAGTAAGCGGGAATTCCTCCACCTCCGGCGGCGGGGTGTATGTCGCCTCCAGTGGAACCTTTACGATGAGCGGCGGCGCGGTGAGCGGGAACTTGCTCTCCGGCGCAAACAGCTATGCCAGGGAGGTGTTTCTCAACGGGACCTTCAAAATCTCCGGGAGCGCCCGGCCGGAGCGGATATTCCTAGCCAACAACGCCCGGACCATTACCATAGCCGGCTCTCTGAGCGGCGAACCGATAGCCGTAGACCTGGACATAACAGGCGGCGCGCTTGCCGATTGGGTAGTCAAGCCGATTCTCCGGCTGGACAGCTCTTATAGTCAGGGGAATATGGCAAGCCTGAAGGATCACTTTACCCTGGAAAACGCCACGCTGACGACCTCGCCCTATACTGAGACGCCCATCACGGGATACAGGATAAGCGACACGGGCCTTCTTATGGAGTCGGACAGCGATATTGTCTGCTTCTATGACGGCGCCTGGACCTTGCAACCCGACGGAAGGCGCAAATCCCCCTCGCCAGGCGATGGCAACGTAACCAAATCACGGATCAGCATTACCAGTACCGCGGCCAATCAGGTCATAACAATACAGCTTGACGTATCGTCGGAAAAAGACTATGACTACGCCTTTATCAGCACCCTGGATAATAGCTCCGCCACCTACTCAAGCGGTTATTTTACCGGCAGCAACATATCCGGCGAAACATCGGTAACGGTAACTATACCGGTTCCAACGGTGGGCAGCCATTTTATCGATATAGGCTACCGGAAAGATGCCGCGACCAGCGCCGGTTCCGACTGCGCGTGGTTCAAGGTTATTGAATAACGCTGACACAGGGGATAGCCCGGAGCTTTCCGGGCTATCCCCTGTGTATAAAGATTACCGCGCAAGCGGTTTCCGGGGACGCACACACTGTGTAATGGGGATGTCGGCAGAAAAACAAAGTCCCCGCGCCCAAGGCCCCCCATGGATCCCCACCCGGCTCGGGGACGCTCACATACTGTGGTGTAAGGGGGGCCCGGCAGCGGAATCGCTTGCCGCCCGCATTTGAACGAAGTGAACGAGCGGGCGGCAAGCGAGTTCCACTGCCTGGACCCCCTAACTCCGTCTCAACGCAGCCCCGCACACCCAACCGGGCCCATAGGGGGATCCGCAGGTCTTTTCGGTTTTGGGATTTTGAATTCGGAATTGCCGGTTTGGATTAACGGCCAATTGCAATTACAAGGGGCTTCCCCTATACTCCTTTGATATGATTTTTTTGCTCCCCCTCCTTTTTGCCCTATTCCTGTATTCCTGCGCGTCCGTCCCTGAACAGGCCCTCGGGAGCGGCGCCATGGCCGAAGACCCTTCCCCTGGCGGCAATGAGGACCGGGACGCCGGGGACCTGCCGGAGCTGCATTTTAACGAACTGTGGTGCTACCTGCAGGCAGGCCGGGAGCAGGCGCTTGATCCTGGCTACCCCATAACGGATCTGGTGTATTTCGGCGCGGAAATTGACAGTTACGGCGGGCTGACCGGCGTTCCGGACCATGCGAAGCTCAGCGGGTTCCCCGGCAGGCTGCATCTGGCGCTGGCCTGCAACAGCCGGGGTCTGGCCCACTTTGTGCTGGAGGCCGGAAGCGCCCTCAGGCGGCAATTGGCCGCGGAGATCCTGGAAGCGGCCGGGAACTTCGACGGCCTGCACATTGACTTCGAGCTTATCCCAGCCAGGGACGGCGCCAACTTCATTTCCTTTCTGGCCGAATTGCGGGAGGGTCTGGGGGATAAGCTGTTTACCATCGCCCTGCCGGCCCGGCGCGGGGCCCTGGAAAACGATGTCTTTGACTATGCGGCAATTGCGCCCCTGGTAGATCGGGTACTGGTCATGGCCTACGACGAGCACTGGTCCGGCGGCGAACCGGGCCCCATTGCCTCCCCGGACTGGTGCCGGTCAGTGGCGGAATACGCCCTCGAAACCATCGGGCCAGACAAACTTATCATGGGGATGCCCTTTTACGGCCGCTCCTGGGGGAGCTTCAACCCCTCCCGGGCATTTTTTCACTCCGGCGTCGAGCGGATCAGGGGCGAAAACGCCGTTGACAGGGTGCAACGGGACAAGGGCGTTCCTGCTTTCAGCTATGAGACGGCCATTACGGTCACTGTCTACTATGAGGATGTCTTTTCCCTCGCCCTCAAAGGGAAGATGTACAGGGATATGGGAGTTGCCGCGGTCGGATTTTGGGCTCTGGGCCAGGAGGATCCCAGGGTGTGGAATTTATTCAAATCCTCCCAAAACAGCTTGCCTTAGGAACTGTGCAGAAATAACATGACCATTTTGTCATGTTATTTCTTTATTACATAAGCAATTAAAATAAAATGCTGTGCATTTTATTTATGCACAGTTCCTAATGTTCCTTGTGACTGTCGTAGATTTCCCCGAACACGTCCGACACGGTGTAAAAAATATCCAGCAGGGCGGGATCGAAATGGGTTTCCTTTCCTTCCATCATCTTGTTTACCGATGTGATATGATCGAAGGGGGGCTTGTAACTCCTGCGCATCCTGAGGGCGTCGTACACGTCCGCAATAGCGACAATGCGGGCCGAAAGGGGGATCATGTCCCCCTCAAGCTGGAAGGGGTAGCCCGTGCCGTTCCACTTTTCGTGGTGGTTCAGGGCTATCTCCTTTGCCATGGGATTGGGGTAGGTGGAGAGGATAAAGGCGCCGTTCTTGGTGTGCTCCTTCATCACCGACCATTCCCAGTCCGAGAGGGGGCCCGCTTTGTTGAGAATATCGTCGGGGGTGCCTATCTTTCCCACATCGTGCATACAGGCTAAAAGCCCTATGCTGTCGATAAAGTCGGCGTCTACCCGTTCATAGCCGGGTCTGAGGCGCAGTTCCTCCGCGAGGCGCCGGGAATAATAGTTTATCCTGGTTATGTGTTCCCCGGTGTCGTTGTCCTTCAGTTTCGAGGCTTCCAGGAGGCTCATAAAAACGCCCCGCAGAAGCCGGCGGTTTTCTTCGGTCACGTCGTCAAACATCACCACGAATTCCGCGGGGTCCCGGATTTTCGGTTCCGCGGGAAATACATAGACCTTGGCCTGCACCGTGGCGGCGTTCCGGGATTTTATCCGGGCCTCGGCTTTCCAGGAATACCCGTTCGCGCCGTTGGCCACGGTGTTGCGGATTTCCCGTATATCCTGGAGATCAAAAAATTTTCCAAACAGGTCTATAAAATTATGCCGCCCGGGGTTTTGAAAGCCGGAAAACATCCTGCGGGAACCCGGATTGGCGTAGAGTATGTTTAATGAGCGATTGACAAGTATCACCGGAAAACTGCTGCTTTCAAATAATTCGACGACGGCGCCGGGCAAGGCGCCCGCGTCGTAACCGGCATCGGAAAAATTCGAGGGTTCAAGGGTGTCGAGCAGCTCAAAGGGCTCTAATTCTTCAGCGTCTGCCATACAAACCTGACTTTCCATTGGTGGCGGGATCCACCGCCCGGCCGGGGCGCGGCAGGTTTAGGAGTTTAGTTCCGCGTCGCTTTTTCGCAGGTAGAGTGGGCCGGAAAAAACTTCTTCACCGCTACTAAGCATAGCATTTTTCTTAATAATGTCCACTAGTTCCCGGGCCTTTCCCCGGTTTTCCCCGGGATCGACAAAAAAAAGGGCCGGTGTTTGGGGCCTGAGTTTTTCCAGCGCCAACCGCGCCGCGGGTCCGGTGAGCAGCGCCGGCCCCTCCCCGGGCCCGGCCGCGTCGAGCGCGGCGGCGAGCTCCGCCGGCGGGGCGTCCAGGTAGGGGCCGAGCCGCCGGCCGCCCCGGTACAGCGCCGCGTAAAAACGGCCCTTTTTCGCGTCCATCACCGGGAGGACTGTCCCCGGCCAGGACTCCCAGGGCGCCGCCATGCAGTCCAGGGTGGGAACCGAAACCATGGGTATGCCCAGGGAGAGCGAAAGGCCCTTGGCCGCGGCAAAGGCTATACGCAGGCCCGTAAAGGAGCCGGGGCCTTTCATGCAGGCCGCCAAGTCGAGGTCCCGGGGCTCGATGCCGGCGCCATCCAGCAGGCGATCCGCTGCGCCCACGAGCAGTTCCCCGTGACGCAGGCCGCCCTCCGCCTCAAAGTACCAGACCCCGGCTTCCGTGGACAGGGCGACGGACAGAACCGAGGCGGAGGTGTCCAGGGCGAGTATGTTCATTTCAGGGCTCCTCCACGGCTATGCTGCGCCGGCCGTCTTCAAGGATGTTTATGGAGACCAGGAGCGCGGACCGGGGTATGGAGGCGGGGATCCTGTCGCTCCACTCGATAACGGCAATCCCCCGGCCATAGACATATTCGTCCCCCCCCAGGGCCTGGAAATCCTCGTCGCCCCCAAGGCGGTACGCGTCGATATGGTAAAAGGAAAGGGGGCCGGCCGCATATTCGGAAACGATGGTATAGGTGGGGCTGGTCAGCTCCTCCCGAATCCCCAGGCCCCGGGCAATGCCCTTGACCAGGCAGGTCTTGCCCGCGCCCAGGCCGCCCCTCAGGGCGACGACGCTGCCCTGTCCAAGGCCGGCGGCAATTTTTTCACCTACGGCCATGGTTTCTTCCGGGGAAGCGGCAATATGCCTAACCAGGAAGGCCCCCGGTTTCATCCAGGTCGACGATGAACTGCTTCAACTCCCGCATCAGGGGAACCAGGGGGTAGTCCAGGGGTTCGGCAATGGTAACCGAAACCTGGTTCAACCCGGTGGGCATGGTTTCAATGGTAAAATCGATAGTTCGTTCCAGATTTTTTCCCAAAAGCTCAATTTCAAGGGCGCCGGAAAACAAACGCCGGTAATAGATGGGGACATCTTTTCGTACTATGTTTTTAATCTGCTTAATTTTCATCCCAATCCTCGCTTTGCCCGGCGCGTCCCTTTAGATTCCGTCAATAGTCGGTGTATTCAAATACTATGGCGTTAATCAGATTCTGGCTTCGCCGGGGCGTCTTAATGAATTTCACATGGATCGTGGTGTACATTCCTCCCCGATTCACCCTCAGAACCTGTCCCAGCGCGGCAATGGAGGGAGAGTCGCCGTAGGAAAACTCTATTTTCATCCTGGCGCCGGGCTGTATGCCCGCGGAACAGCGGATGGAACAGCCCCCTATGGAAAGATCCATGATGGCGCCGGAGTAGCGGCGCTTGTCCAAGACCATTTTCCGCACCACCTTCCGGCGCACCCTCTCTTCCCGCAGGGTAACCATGGCGATGGAGCAGGGGGTGGAGGTTTGCCGCCGCCGGTATTTGCGGGAGACCAGGGGCTTCACCCGGGCCACGTGGGCCAGTTTCAGCGCGGGCCCTTTCGCGGTCTCCATGGTCCCTATCACCCTGCTTTCAAAGGAATAGCCCTTGCTTGTTTTGGTAAAAAATGAAAGGGACACCCGGGAGCCGTTGGGGATTCGTATGGCGCTGCCCAGGGAATTTTTGGGAGACTCCACCAGCACCGAATCTCCCTTGGCGTTTGCCACCCGAACCTGGTAGGTTTCCTTGCCCAGGATGAGCGCAGCAGCCGTGCCCGAAGGGATATGGCGGGTGGAAGCCACGGGACCCGCGGTATTTTGCGCTGACTCGATGGCGTTTCTGGCGGAAAAGAGCAGGGAAAACCGCTCCTGGGCATCCTCGTCATCCTCCGCGGTGTTTTCAATGCGCTGATAGGCCCGCTTAAAGTGCCTGTCCAGCAGGGTGGCGCTTTCCATAACCGCAACCGGATCGGTCACCCCATCGTAGCGGAATATGCCCTCCAATACTTTTCTTTGGACCGTGTTCAGCCCGTAGGCGCTGGCAATTCTACGCAGGGCAAAACCGCTGAACCGGCGGGGCGCTCCGGCGCGGTTTTTTATGACGCCGAAGATTATCATAACGAAGAAAAAGCCGAAGATACCCCCCGCGACAATGGGCCCTATCCAGGGGGCCCTGTCCCCGGAGGACTGGAAATAAACATCCTGCAGCAGGTAAAAGCCCGTAAAACCCCGGATGAACATGGGCGTCCCCTACGCCGCCGCCGGGGTCTTTATGGCGGCATAAAAACTCCGCAAACGGGGCGCCAGTTCATATTCCGCCAAATCCCCCACTAAAACAGCGTCCTTTGCTTCGTAGGCCGCCAGCAGTTCTTTTAACGCGGCGCTGAAATCGTCGATAAACGCTTCGAAGGGCATCCCGTCGATCAGGAAACCGCCGGTTATAAAGCCCTCCAGTTTGAGCAGCGAGAATATCCTTAAAAGTTTTTCCGTGACGGCGGAAAAGATCTGCACCGTCTCCGCGGCCCGGCCGTCTTTGCCGGTTTGAATGTCCAGGGGCAGGTCCTCCAGCCTTTGGGCCGTGCTTTCCACCAGGGCTTCTATGCCCCCCAGTTCCGGCAGGGGATCCCGCAGTTCCCTGAGTCGTTCTTCCAGCAGGGAAGCGAGGGAGGCCGGGCCCGGCCCTTCCCCCCGGAAGGTCCGGGCAGCGAGACCGGACAGGTCCGGAATACATTCCGCGAGGAAACTCGCGCCGGGGCTTTCGGCCCACTGTTGTTCTATGCGCGGCCGTTCCTCGAAGGGGGCGTTTTCGTAGTCCCCAAGGGTCTGCCGCAACGCGACCAGGGCTTCCGCCATCAACACGGGAAGGGCGGCGGTCCGTATGTCCAGGGTTTCTATGGCGTCCAGGGCCTTGTCAAAGGAACCGGCAATGGCGCCCGCGCCCAGGTCCTCGCCGTTTACCCGCAGGCCGCTCAGGGAATACCCGGATCCGGCAAGCCACTCTCCAATGCCCCCCAGAACTTCCCCCAGGTTCTTTTCCTTTTCCAGCGCTATGTCCGCGGCTTTTCCGTCTATGGTAATCTTCATAACCCTACCTGTTATTGTTATTGGTTGCCTGCTGGGAGAAAGTATCCAGGGATGATCCCATACGCTCCATCCGGGTAAAGGCCCCTTCCATTTGGCCGTACTGTATCCGCAGCGTGCTTTCCTTGGAGGCAAGCTGCCGGTCCAGGGTGTCTATGCGCCGCTGGTCCTGGCTTATGCGGGAGTCGATGGAGCTTGTTTTAAGGCTGACGATGCCTCCGGTCTCCACATAGGGCCGGGAAATGGCGTCCAGGGTGAAGGCTATCCCGGTGTCCACCAGCAAATCGCCGTCGCTGTCGAACCCGAAAAGCTGCTTTATCTCGGGGATACGGGTTTCCAGGGCCGCGTCCAGCGCCTTCTCGTCAATTTCCAGGTAGCCCCGCAGCCGGGAAGCGTCGTACCCCGAGGAAGCGCCGGAACGCCGCAGATCCGCGCCAATTCCGATCTGGGAAAGGAGCAGGGGCGCGTCCGCGGTGGGATAGGGCGCGGTGGCCGCCCTTTGCAGGGTGATTTTAAATTGGTTCAGGGTGGAATCCCCGGAAAAAACCCCCAGTTTTTTCCTGAATTCCTCCTGTTCCTCCGGGGTGAGGTAGGTCAGGTCCTGGATTATCCGCTCGTCGTTCCGGGTGAGCACGTTGATCTCCGCCATGAGGCGGTTGTAGTTCCCCACCAGGGCGATGAGGCTCTCCTTTATCGCCTCCCTGTCAGGCCGGATCTCCAGGCTCACCGGCCGGTCGGAAACACCCCGGGGGATAACCGTAATCCCGGGAATAAGATCGTCGATGGTATTGGTCGGCCGCTTTATCTCTATGCCGTCCATGGCGATTACCGCGTCCGCGGCCCGGGAGACCGCGTTATGCGCTTTAAAACCCCCTCCGGTGGCGTTGGGATCGTAGACGCTGATATTTTTGATGGACACGTCCCGGTGGGTATTGTTGTTCACCAGCTCCATGGCAACCACGGTCTTGTCCCGGGCTATATCATTGAGGCGGTACTGGTAGGACCGGAAATCTTCCGAGTCCGCAATGGGCGGCAAAATGGTGGAGGTCCCGTCCGAGTAGGTAAAGGTCAGGACTCCGAAATCATCGACCCGGTCCGGCATGGCCGGAGGGTTCCAGGGCGGCAGGGGGGCTGCGGAGGGCTCGTTTTCCAGGGTTATGCTGCCGTAAGTAGCGGAGCCCGCGGCGGAAATTTCCGGCCCCGCGGGAGGCAGGGGTATGGCCAGGGTGTTCCGCTTTATAGCCGTGGCGGTTTCAAAGCTCACCACCAGGTCCGGGGAGGGTGGGATCGCGACGCCGGAGCTGATGAACGCCCTGCCCCCCGCGGCGACCGTGAGGACCCTGTTGTCCAGGGAAACAAGGGCCGGATCCGAATTGCGCGCCGGCAGCGCCGTGTCGTCGTTCAGCACAAAGTCCACCCTGGTGTCGTTGGACCGCTCAGCCATGCCTATGCGCGCGGCCAGGGTTTCCGCCTCGTCAAAAAAGCCCAGGTGGTTCTTTTCGCCGGTGAGCAAGGACTCTATCAAAAGGGATTTGGTCCCCGGCTCCACCGAAATCAGGCTGGCCTGTATTTTTTCCTTCCCCCGGCGGTTCAGCGCGTCCGCAAATTCCCGGAGGGTCCCCCCCCGGAAGGTAAAAGAAATCCGGTCATCCCCCACGGAAAAAGTATAGGAGCCCCCCGGCGCCTTGTAGGTTTCGTCCAGGGGGGAGGATACAAACCGGTCCGCCGCGGCAAGCTGCTTTACCGTAAAGAGGTGTTTTTGCTCCGCCGCTTCCCGGGTCGCGACGGCGCCTATCACCGAATCGTCCTGGGAAACCACCATCCGTTCATTAAAGGGATTTTGAAATGAAAAAAGCTGCCGGGCGCTTTCCCGGAGGGTGGTCATCCTCCGGCCTATTTCCTGCCAGTAGGATTTTTCGGTTTCCAGGGCTTCGACACGCTTCTCCACCCGATCCCGGGGGATGCGCTCGACCTTCATCAGGTCTTCGATGAGTTTATCGGTGTCAAACCGGCTTTTTACACCGGGCACATAAATGTCGGACATACCCCGTTTGCTTTCCCCGCTGGCTTAAACCGGAGACGAAGGCGGTTCAGGCTTTGTTTTACACCCTTTCGTCAAAAAGGAATCCGATAGTTTCTTTGATGCTGTCATGCAACCGCTGCAACTCCTCCGGTGGTAGCACCTTAATCACTTTATCGGTTTCGCCGTCAATGACCTTGACCGTTACTTCATGGGACTCGTGGTCCACTTCAAATTTAAGCCTTCGATTGAAGGCCAGGGTGACCCGTTCAAGATCCGCCACCGCGGGGCCTATATCGACAGGGGCCCTTTCCGAGGGAAACTTGTTCCCCGGAAGCGTTGCTTCAAAACGTTCCACTGCCGCAGACCAAACTTTTGAAGACTCCCGGGTCTGCTTTGCCACTCTTTCCTGGGGGATTCCTTGCTGGGGCATCACGCCCCGCGCGGCTGTTACGGTGCCCATAGGCGCCTCCCTATAAAACGACATAATTTTCCCCCGTAATAAAGGAGAAAACCGTTGCTTTCAAAAAAGGAAGGGGAAGGGCGCGAACTCCCCCATCCCTGCGATTCAAAAGACGACGTCCAGAAGTCTCTCTACTACGCTCTTTGGCGGTCTTTATTTACCAGGCGGGCCTAACCCAGAAGCTGTAACACCGACTGGGTCTGCACATTGGCCTGGGCCAGCATGGCGTTCCCCGCCTGGGACAGTATCGAATCCTTGGTAAAGGCAACCATTTCGGTCGCCATATCCGCGTCCCGTATCCGGGACTCGGCGGCCTGAAGGTTTTCAGCGGCTATGCTGACACCGTCCGCGGCCATCTCAAACCGGTTCTGATACGCGCCAAGATCGGCCCGCTGTTTGGAAATAACCAATAAGGCGGAATCGATTATGCCGATAGCCTGATTTGCCGACTCAGGGGAGGCGATGGAGATGGTTCCCTCATCGCTGCCCTGGATGTTTTGCAAACCAAGCGCCTGAGCGGTCATGGTGCCGATAAAGATCTGTTCGTTCTGATCCATATTGGCCCCGACCTGGAGCTGCATCACCCGGTTAACGGTTGAATTCTGCGCAAAGGACCCGGTCATGATGTTCATGCCGTTGTACTGCGCGTGACTCGCCACACGGTTGATCTCATCGACCAACTGTGAAACCTCAACCTGAATCTGCATACGATCCTCATCGGTATAGATACCGTTGGCGGACTGTACGGACAGCTCCCGCAGACGGTGCAGAATATCCTGGCTTTCCTGAAGGTACCCCTCAGTGGCCTGGATGAAGGACACACCGTTCTGTATATTGCGCTCTGCCTGGTGCAAACCCCGGATCTGGCCCCGCATTTTTTCGGAAACCGCAAGTCCCGAGGCGTCGTCGCCGGCCTTGTTGATACGCTGGCCAGAGCTGAGCTTTTCAATGCTCCTGGCTACATCGGCCTGGGTAACCCCAAGGGTTCGGTTGGCAAACATGGCGCTCATGTTGTGATTAATTATCATATAACCCTCCTTGCGTTGGTAGACACGGCTGTCCATAGCCATGCCCGAACCGCACGACAAGCGGCGCCGAAAGGAGGGTCGCGCCATTCCTCCCGGAACCGCTCTATACGGAACGAACCGCCTGCCCCTGTTTCAGGGTTTACAGGCGATTCGCGCCGCCGTGCTCCTGCGCCCCGACGTATACGCCGGAACGCGGCCAACAAGGGTTTTTGTCAAAGAACACGGGACCCTCAAAAAAACATTTTCAGGTCCCCGGAAAGGCGGGGGATTCCCCCCGCCTCTTTTTACTATAGCCTATTATTGGAGAAGTTGCAAGACCGAGGTTGTCCGCTGGTTGGCCTGGGCCAGCATGGCCGTGCCCGCCTGGGAGAGGATCTGATCCCGCATATAGCTGACCATCTGGTTAGCCATGTTCGCATCCCGGATACGGGCCTCCGAAGCCTGCATATTCTCGGCGCCCACGTCAAGGCCCCTGATGGCGTGTTCCAGCCGGTTCTGGTAGGCGCCAAGATCCGCCCGCTGTTTGTTGATGATCCTGATGGCGGCGTCCAGGGTCCCGATGGACCGGTTGGCCTCTTCCGGGGATTGCATGTCCATGAAGTCCCCGTTCCCCACATCCCGAAGCCCCAGGCCGAAGGAGGTCATGGTGCCGATGAACACCTGCTCCCGCTGGTCCATATTGGCGCCCACGTGGAACCACATGGACGCGGTGACCACGTTGTCGCCGCTTTGCCGGGCAAAACGGCCGGTGAGCATGTTCATACCGTTAAACTGGGCATGGCTGGCTATCCGGTCCACTTCGTCGATGAGCTGGGACACTTCCACCTGGATCTGCATACGGTCCTCGTCGGTGTAAATACCGTTGGAAGCCTGCACCGCCAGTTCCCTCATGCGCTGGATAATGTCCTGGGTCTCCTGGAGGTATCCTTCGCTGGTCTGGATAAAGGAGATGCCGTTGGCGGCGTTCGCGGAAGCCTGGTTCAGGCCCCGGATCTGGCTGCGCATCTTCTCCGAAACAGCCAACCCCGAAGCGTCGTCCCCGGCCCGGTTGATGCGGAGTCCCGAAGAAAGTTTCTCCATGGACTTGGTAAGGTTCTCTTGCGTAACTCTGAGGGACCTATCCGCGAACATGGCGGACAGGTTGTGGTTGATGATCATATCATCCTCCTTGAATAAGTGGCCAGGGCATCCTTGCCCCGGGTATGACAAGCGCCCCGGACAGAGGCCTTGCCGTTCCTAATTTCGGTAGAAAACTGAATAAACTTTAGTGTTTTTTTGCGCCGGGCCGGCAATACGGCCAGGGGGCCTGGATCGCGGGCTTGCGCGGCAAGGCCGAAACGGGACGCCGTTTTTTAAATCGATAAAAAACAATTGACAACCATTTGACAAGAAAGAAGAGAATATAGTATATTCACACCGCAGATTTCAAAGGAAATGGGGTGACCTTCCGGCCATGATCGGAAGGAATTCCCCTACTGTTCCTACAACTGTAAACGGAGGCCTGATTGTTTCGTGTCCGGAGGGCGGCTAGCGCCGGGGCGGGACGTTTAGGCGGTTCTGTCGGGACAACCACTGTCGTAACGCCCTTGGGCGCAGGATGGGAAGGTTGACAGGACTTGAACCGGAGCCAGGAGACTTTGGTCGGCGATTCTTACTTGTTTTCTTGGATTCGAGGAAGGATCCGGGGAAACCGTGACAGCGCGTTTTAAACGGTTGTTTCTCACAGGCAAGGCGCGGGTATGGAAGAGCGGAAACCTGTTTTACCTTTCTCGGCAGGGGGAAGTATGTCTGCATTTTTTTATTCCCGTAAAAGCAGAGCTCCAAAGCCGTTGTCCCCGGTGTGTATTGCAGGGGAGGCTGAGGCGCTCTTTTTTAAAAATTGCCCTGAGTTCAGTCGTGTCTGGCATGACGGTCGAATGTTATTCGGCTTAAAGACTGAACCAGGGCCTTTTTATTGTAATCCTGCATGAGGAGGAACACAAGATGACACAGTCGGCAACCAGCAATTCTCAGTTTAACCATCCGGAACTCCTTCGGCATCCTCACCCCGGACAAAAACCAGGAAATCATGCCATGAGCGATGCACGGCATACCGTAATGCCGCCTGCATATGGTAAAA
>JAIROB010000168.1 GCA_031257695.1 Treponema sp.
AAGAACCTGCTGAACCGGGAAACGGAGCTAAGCGGCCTGGAAAAGGCGTGGTCCGCGTACTTCAGGGAGCGCCCCGAGGAACGGAGGATAAAGGCGCTCATTTGACAAGGAAAACTACGCGATCGCCGTGGACACCGATAAGTTTCTGATTCACAGGATCTACCATTAAATCCATGCCTTCCAGGGGAATAACGCCTAACAAAACTTCCGATGCATCGTCCACTACCAGGGCCGGCATGACAGTGCTGCGGTTGTTACAGTAAATACCTACCGGTTCGGTTAATTTACACATTTCCTTTGTGTCATTCGCAAGGGTGATTTCCTGTTCTTCCATAACATCAAGCCCTAATCTCTGAAAAAGGTCTTTATTTATGACAAGAGTGGTTGCCCCGGTATCAACCATGGCATCAACAGTTACTTGGCGAATTTCATGCTCCCCGATCTGCCCCTTTTTGGCGCGTTGGGTATCGCCAAAATTTTTCAGGGTGAGTTTCGTATTGACATGGCCCATAGCATTCCCTCCGTTTCTATACTACCCCAAAACAGTAAAAAAAACCAGACGGTGGCTGTCTTGTTGGGCGGAGGAGGAAAAACCGGAACTATTCTGCGGTTTACGCTATGGCTTCCCGGAAGTTTTCCACCACCTGGTCCACAGCGGGTCGGGCATCCACGTCGATGAGGAGGCCCCTGCCGCGGTAGTAGTCGATGAGCGGCGCGGTTTGATCCCGGTAGACCTCCAGGCGCTGTGCCACCGCCTCCTCCCGGTCGTCCTCCCTGGTGTAAACCTCGCCGCCGCAGGCGTCGCACACCCCGGCGTTTTTTGGGGGGTTAAAGGTTTTGTGGTAATTGGCGCCGCACTGCCGGCAGACCCGGCGGCCCCCCAGACGTTCCAGCACCGCGGCGTCGGGGATGTCGAAGTTGATTGCCCGGTCCACCCTGGAAAAGCCCGCCAGAGCTTCCGCCTGGGGGATGGTCCTGGGGAAGCCGTCCAGGATGTACCCCCCGCGGGCATCCTCCCGGGCAAGCCGCTCCTTAACCAGCTCGACGGTGGTTTCATCGTCCACCAGCTTCCCCGCGTCGATGATTCCCTTGACCTTGATCCCCAGGGGGCTTTGCGCGGCAATGGCGGCCCGGAAAATAACGCCGGTGGAAATATGGGGGACCTTGAGAAACTCCACCGCCCTGGCAGCCAGGGTGCCCTTGCCCGCTCCGGGGGGGCCCAGGAAAATCAGCTTCATGGTCGTCTCCTTTGTGCTGAAACGCAACAAACTGCCGGCGGGTTTCCTCAAACTTCAGGTTTTGGGGAATCCCCGCTCTATACGAACTATACAGGGAAGGACCCTGTGAAGGGCAATTCGAAGGCTTGCGGCCTACACTGTAAGGGCCGTCTCGTAGATGGCCCCGTAGATTTCCGGAATCTGTTCCTCCTCCAGCGCTGCAAAGGTTACCCGGAGTATGCCGGAACCAAGGGCTATGGTCCCTATGCCGTGGTCCGCCAGGAGCTTTTTCCGCAGCGCCTCGGCGTCCACCCTGGAGCGGAAGCTCATAAAGTAGCCGGAGTTGAAAGGCATGGGGCTGAGCGCGGGATGGTCCGGGTGTTGGGCTATAAAGGCTTTTGCCGCCCGGTAACGGCCCCGGAGCAGTTCGTAGTTGGCCTTTTTCTCCCCCGCGGTGCGGGGATCCGCGAGCGCTTTGAGGATCAGGTGCTGCGCCGGGGTATTGGCGCAGGAGACCGAGGAGCGGATGCCCCCCATGAGTTTTTTCCCCAGAGCGTCCTGCTGCGCCTCGTCCAGGCCCGGCGAACCCAGGGTGACAAAGGCCACCCGAAGGCCCCAGACATAATCTTCCTTGGTGGGGCCGTCGATTTTGACCGCCAGGACGTTTTCGTGGAGCGAGGCCAGACGCCCGAAGAGGGACTCCCGGTAAATGTCATCCTCATAAAAAAGCCCGAAGTAGGCGTCGTCGCAGATAGCCAGAATGTCCGCGCCGGTCTCCGCCGCTTCTCGGACTATGCCTACCAGGGCGTCCGCCTCGCCGCGGGAAGGGGAGTATCCAGAGGGGTTATTGGGGAAGTTGAAGATGATCCGCGCCGCGCCGGTTTTGGCTTCCTCCAGGAGGGCCCTCCGTATGGCTTCAAGGTCGAGCTTGAGATCCGCGCCGAAAAAGGGGACCCCCCTGAGGGACGCGCCCCGGCGATCCGCAAAGATCAGGTTGTAGTTGTCCCAGCAGGGGTCGCTGGCGATAATGGAACTGGTTTCGTCAAGAAAAAGATCCGCAATAAAAGATATCCCCGCGGTGATTCCCGGAACCGCCGCGGGAAGTGTGGCGTTGTCGCCCCGTATTGAGGGGTTTTTCTTGAGCATGGCATCCTTCCAGGCCCTTCGGACTTCCTCGATCCCGGCGGTGGGGGCGTAGGTAACCCGTTCTTTTACCGTCAGCGTGGGCATACTATCGCTTATGGCGGACAGTATCAGGGGCTGCCCCCGGTAAAAGGCCATGCCGATGGTGGCGTTTTTTACCGGCGCCAGTTGCTTTGCCTCGTTGGACTGGGCGATGATCCCCCGGGGAAAATAAAGACGCCGTCCGAGGGCGGACAGGAGGCGGCCCGTAACCGAACCGTCTAAAACAGCGTTGAGCTCGACTGCAAGCGGATTCATACCATCAGAGTACCCTTGGACGGGGACAGCGTCAATAGCCCCCCTATGGGCCCGGTCGGGTTTCCGGGGCTGCGCTGAAGTTGAGTGTGGTGGGACCTGTCCGGGGAAGCGCCTGCCGCCCGCGCGTTCGCTTCACTCAAATGCGGGCGGCAGGCGCTTCCCCGGACACCCCCTTACAAACTTTGTCTGAGCGCAGCCCCGTGCCGCGGGAAAGCGGGCCCATAGGGGGATCCGCAGGTCTTTCCTATATTTTAGACTCTTGAATTCGGAATTGCCGGCGTCGGTTCAGCAATTCTCAGTTTAACCATCCGGAACTCCTTCGGCATCCTCACCCCGGACAAAAACCAGGAAATCATGCCATGAGCGATGCACGGCATACCGTAATGCCGCCTGCATATGGTAAAA
>JAIROB010000188.1 GCA_031257695.1 Treponema sp.
TCATTCCGCTACGCTCCATTCCCACGCCTCCCTCCACCCACATTTTGCCAGCCCTGGTCTTTGCTTCGCAAAGCCCTTATTCGGGCTGGCAAAACGTCATATACAGCCGGAACGTTATATGCCATTGGGCTGAAATTATTTAAAATGGGTAAAAATGACACACTTGACTAAAAATATATAATAAACCATAAGGTTTGTCCCCGGAGCTTGTCGGCGAAATCACCGGCCTCGATCTTGCGACCATCCGGCAGCTTTCGGATCAATAGTCCGTAGCAGAGACGCTCCGGCGGAATTTGTCAACGTAGTAAAATCCACCATCCAATGAGTGGAATGCGATTAAGCGCCTCCTGCACCCGAACCGCGGTTTCGGCCTGGTTTCAATCTCCGCGTCTAGGGGCGCTGTTTTTTGTCTTTTTTGGGCCGGCCGGATAAAGCCGGAGCATCATTGCCTTGGCTAGCGTTTCAGACCGTTCCAGCGCCCGTAGCAGCAGGGGAACCACCATGGTCACGGTGGTTCTGATACGGCCTTTTCCGCTGCCTCGGGACAGTTGGGCCGTTACAATCCGTTCGGCTTCCCCGGTCAGCGCCGGTATAAAACGCAGGGCGATGCCGGCGGCCAGGGCTATGTCTCCGGCGGGTATCCCCAACCGGGAAAGGGGGGCAAGTCTCCGTTTAATCGTGTTAATCGACGCCTCCAGGGTGGTTACCGCAGCATAGAGTGAGAGAAGCGCCATAAGGGCCCCCAGCCGGCAGAATAGAAAGAGGATCCTGAGGACCGCTCCGGCGGTGAGGGAAAAAGCCCCCAGGGTAAGGAGAACCCTGCTGGTATCCTGGGGCCGGGGGAAAAACAATTGAACGAGGAGGATAAGGCCGATATAGGGTAGTACCGGGATCATTCCCCGGAGCAAGTGCCCGGGCCCTACCTTTCCCGCCACGCCGCCGGCGGCAAGCGCCAGGGCCAGAACCCCCAGGGGAAAAAAGGGAGGCGGCCCCGCAATGGCAAGAATTCCCATCAAAAGGAGGATGCCCATCTTTTTCCCCGTCCCCAGCCGCTGCAACGGAGAGGGCCTGTTCAAATACTGGCCGAAACCAAAGCTCCTGAAGAATTCCAGCCCTGTCTTCCGGCGGCCCCTGCGCGGACAGGTTTTGCCGGAAACCGGTAAAACCGCAACACCGTCTTCAATCCGGCCCGTTCCGGTTCCCCCGCCGTCCCGAACAGTTTCACCGGACACGGCGGCTGCAGCGCCATATCCCTCCGCCCCTGTACCGGATCCTGTCGCCGGGACGGCGCTGCCGGAACAGCTCAACAGGGCCGCCAGTTCCCGGGCGGTAAGGGGAACCTCCCCCGGGGGAATCATCCCTGCCTCCGCCAGTTCCCGGGCTGCCGCGGTAATCCAGGGCAGGTCCAGCCCCCACGAAGTCCGCCAGCTTTCGCCGAAAACCTCCCTGGGGGGACCGAAGGCGGCAAGGCGGCCCTTCACCATAACGCCAACAAGGTCGAAGGATGCGGCCATATCCATAGAATGGGTGGAAGTTACCACGGTTTTTCCCGCCCGCTGTAATTTCTTTATCAGGCTGAGGATCAGTTCCCGGCCCTGTCCGTCCAGGGCTGCCGCCGGCTCGTCCAGCAGGAGGATTTCGCCGTCCATGGCCAACACCCCCGCCAAGGCGGCCCGCCGTTTCTCCCCTCCCGAAAGGGCGGTGGTTTCCCGGTCGGCAAACTGCTCGTAGGGAAGTCCCGTTTCCGCCATGGCCCGCTTTACCCGGGTGGCCAGATCCTGCCCGGTTAGTCCGGCGTTTCGGGGGCCGTAGGCCACATCGTCCGCCACGTAGGTTTCAAAAAGGGCGTTTTCCGGACTTTGAACCGCCAGGGTTGCCTTAAAACGCAGATTCCGGAGATCCGTTTTCTTGTCCAGGGTATCTTTTCCAAAAACCAGGATTCGGCCTTCGGTGGGGAGTAGCAGGGCATTAATATGTTTCAGCGCCGTGGACTTCCCCGACCCGCTGACCCCGACAAAAACCACCGAAGCGTTCCGGGGAATCCGGCAGCTGCATCCCGAAAGCCCCACTGCAGCAAAAGAAGTCCCCCGGAAGTATTCGTGGGAAACGGCGTCAAATTGAATAACAGGATTGGTTTCGCCGCTAAAGGAACAGAACGTATCCGTTTCACTGCCGCCGGGAGAATTCTCTGCAACGGATCCCCGGAGAACCAGGCTCTGCCCCTTTCCGGCGGAGTGGAACCGTATCAGGCTTTGAACGATTCCGGCAGGCTCCGGAGAAGAGGCGGAGAAACCGGGATACAGCTTCGAGAACAGCCGCAGGGCCTTAAGCGATTCGGGAAGCCGGAACCCCCATTCCTCCAGCGAGGGTGATGCCGCAAGATCCCCAGGGCTGCCGTCAAAAACCAGGGTCCCCTGATACAGTACCAGGCAGCGGGAGGCCCGAAAGGCGTCCCGGAAGGAGTGGGTAATGTGAAGTATAGTTTTCCCTGATGCGGAAAGGGTATCCAGCAGGCCAAGCAGAGTTTCCCGGCCCCGGGGATCTATCATAGCAACAGCCTCGTCCAGGGCGATTATTTCACTCTCCATGGCCAGTACCCCCGCTATGGCAAGACGCTGCTTTTCGCCTCCGGACAAAAACCGAGGGTCCCGGTTCCGCAGTTCCTCAAGTCCTGCAATTCCAAGGACTCTGTCCAGCCGGTGCCGGATTTCATCTTCCGGGAGTCCCAAATTTCCCGGGCCAAAGGCAACATCTTCTTCCACCACGGCGGCCACAATCTGGTCTTCCGGATTCTGCATCACCGTACCTACCCTGCGGCGTATCCTCTCCAGATCTTCTTCCTTGGACGGATCCAGGGCTTCACCATCATCATAAACCGAAACCGAACCCGGAGACGGAATGCAGAGACCGTTAATACAGTTGAGGAGCGTACTTTTCCCCGAACCATTGGCTCCAAGAATGGCCGTATACACCCCGGCATAAAAATCTACGCTCAGACTCCGCAGGGCCGGTGGGAAAGTTTTATCGTAGGAATAGGAAAGATCCTGTACCCGGATACAAAGTTTATTCACCCTTTCATCCAATTTGCGGCGGATTAATTTCTGAAACTGTGAATTGGCGCGGGAATACGGCCGCCCCGGGCAATGAAGGCGCTGCTCCCGGCGCTGTTCACCGCCATCACCGGAGCGCCTCCCAGGAGGCCGCCGAACTCGGCCCAATCCCCGGCCTTTTTTCCCGGAACCGGAATAAGCCGCGCCGCAGTGGTTTTGTTATTCACCATCCCTATGGCCATTTCGTCGGCGATTATAGCGGAGATGGTGGCGGCGCTGGTATCGCCGGGGAGGGCGATCATGTCGAGCCCCACAGAACAGACCGATGTCATGGCCTCCAGTTTATCCAGACCGATGGAACCGGAACGGACCGCTGCGGTCATGCCTTCATCCTCGGAAACGGGGATAAAGGCTCCCGAGAAGCCTCCCACGTGGGTTGACGCCATAACCCCGCCCTTCTTAACCATATCGGTGAGCATCGCCAGGGCCGCGGTGGTCCCGTGGGTTCCCGCCGCTTCAAGGCCCAACTCTTCCAGAATACGGGCCACCGAATCTCCCACCTCCGAGGTGGGGGCCAGGGAAAGATCCAAAATGCCGAAGGGGACCCCCAACCGCCGGGCCGCCTCCATCCCTACCAGCTGACCCATCCGGGTAATCTTAAAGGCGGTTTTTTTGATGATGTCGGCGATTTCGTCAAAGCCGGCGTCCCGATGGGATTCCAGGGCGGCTTTTACCACCCCCGGCCCGGAGACTCCCACGTTAAGGCAGTTCTCCCCTTCGCCGGGACCGTGAAAAGCGCCGGCCATAAAGGGATTATCCTCGGGGGCATTGCAGAATACCACCAGCTTAGCGCAGCCCAAGCCGTCTTTGGCGGCGGTCTTTTTCGCAGTGGCTTTAACAATTTCCCCCATGCGGCGGACCGCATC
>JAIROB010000194.1 GCA_031257695.1 Treponema sp.
GTTCCTCCGGCGACCCACTCCACGTACTGCGCCGCGGTCCGGGGGGAGCGGCCGTTAAACCACCGTTCCCAGCGGAGGGCATTGTCCCGAAAACTCCGCTGTTCCTCCTCCCCGGTTCCCAGAACCCCCCGCCGCCGTCCTATAAAACAGGCGATACGCAGGTATTCCTCCTGGTTCGGGGCAGCGTAGACCACGGTAATCCCGAAGCGGTCCGCCAGGGAAAACTGTTCCTGCAGGGCGTCGAAGGCCCGGACCTCTCCGGCGGCTTCGGCAAGGCCGGGCCGGTCGGAGAGGCGCTCCCGCACCAGATGGCGGCGGTTGCTGGTGGCGTAGATCACCACATTGCCTGGCAGGGATTCGACGCGCCCCTCCAGCAGGGCCTTGAGCCCGGTAAAGGAGTCGTCCGCGCTTTCGAAGGACAGGTCGTCGATAAAGAGGACGAACCGCAGGGCCCGCGAAGCGAGAAGGTCCAGTATGAGGGGCAGTTCCGGCAGATCCCCCTTGCGGACCTCAAGGAGCCTGAGCCCCCGCGAAGCGTACTCGTTGCAGACCGCCTTAACCGTGGCGGATTTTCCCGTTCCCCGGTCCCCGTAGAGGAGCAGGTTGTTGGCGCCCTTCCCCTCCAGGAACCGCAGGGTGTTGGCCGTCACGACGGATCGCTGATCCTCATAGCCCGAAAGATCCCCCAGGCGTATGGGGTCCGGGTTGAGCGCCGGCCTGAGCGGGGAGTCTTCCGCGCCGGGGGACCAGGAGAAGGAATTGTACAGCCCCAGCGCTCCCGCTCCATGGGCGCGGATATACGCGCCCAGCTTTGACAGGGCCGCCCCCCAGCCGGCGTTCCCGGAGAACAGCCCCTCCAGGGCGCCGTCTTCCGGGAACGCGCCGTCCGCCAGGGCCCGCGCCTCTTTCTCAAGCGCCGCGGCGCCCTCCCCCAAACCGGCTCCGGCGATCAGGCCCGCCGCGTAAGCGCCCAGGGAGCGTAGGTCAAGGCCGGCGATGCGGCCCAGCCGAGAAAGGTCGTTTTCCGCCAGGGTCAGGAACGCCGGGGGGAGCCGGTCCGGGTCCGCCGCCTCCAGCTGCCGGGTAAAGTCATTGTCGGCGGTGGCGGCCAAAAAAGCGATTCGGGAGTAGAAGGAATCAAACCGATCCCGGGGGGGAAAATCCACCCTCCGGGGCAGCGCCAGGGCCTCCGTAAACCGAGCCCAGCCCCGGACCACGTCCAGGGGCAATGCCTTGGAAGACAGGGCCCCCAGGAGGTTTTCCAGGGACCGGAACAGGGGGTGTTCTCTAAGGGAGGAAAAAACCGAAAGCCCGGCGATGTCCGCTCTGATTTTCAGGATAAGGTCGGGGCCCATGGGAATTGCCCAGTCTCTCTAGCGTATGCCACCCCGATAGTAGACCCGGACCTGTTTATAGAGCCCCTCGCCTTCGCTCTTGGTCTCCACATCGGCAATGTCGTTCAGGGTGGTATGGATAAGCCGGCGGTCGAAGGGGTTCATGGGCTCCAGCAACATCGAGCCCCGGTTGTCCCGGACCCGGTCGGCCACGGTATAGGCCAGGCGCACCAGGGATTCCTCCCGTTTGATCCGGTAGTTTTCGCTGTCCAGAATGACCCGCACATCCTCCCGGCCCTGCCGTCCGGCAAAGATGTTCGCTAAAAGCTGGATAGCGTCCAGGTTCTTCCCCTTTTTCCCGATAAGGATGGCGGAATACCCGGAATCGATCTTGAGGCCGATTTTCCGATCCTCCCGGAACAGCACCGACACCTTCCGCCGTAGCCCATGCGTTCAATGAGCCCCTCCACAAAATCAACCAGCTTCCGTTCAAATTCATTTTGGGATTCCGGGTCCTCAAAAACCCTGGGCGAAGCAAACTGACCGGCTCCGGTTTGAGCGTCCCCGGCGCCGGAAGGGCCTGGCGCAGGCTTATTGGTATGAACCTGAATCCGCACAAACCCTTTTTTAAACAAACCGGAGCGCTGGGTTTCGAGGATCTCAACATCGAAACCGTCCTTCGCCAGTCCCAACTCTTCCGCCGCCCGATCTATTGCTTCTTTCTCGGTGCGGCCCTCAAATTCATATACCATAAACCTTACCTCTTTTTTCGTTTCTTGGGCGGCGCAATCACCGTCGCCGGGGCAGGATCCTCCGCCAACACCCCCTTTTTCTTGGCCAGGTACTTGTTGATGGTAAGCTGTTGGATCAGCGTTAATACATTGGACAAGATCCAGTACACCAACAGGCCCGAAGGCATATCGTAGAGGATAAAGAAAAACATGACGGGCATGGCGTAGAGCATCATCTTCATCTGGGCATTGCCCTGCTGATCCGGAGTTTGGGTAACCTTTCCGTAAAGAAGCTGCGAAGCCACGTAGATAAACGGCAGGGCCCTGAGGTTGCTCCAGCCCAGGATGGGCAAACGGAAGGGCGCAAAGTTCCAGATCGATTCAGGCAGGGATAGATCCGGTATCCAGCCGGGGATAAACTGGGCCCCCCGGAGATCAAAATGGGTGTTGAAAAGATTGTACATGGCAAAGAATATCGGCATCTGGATGATCATGGGCAGGCATCCCGAAAGGGGGTTGTACCCTTCCTTCTTGTAGAGCGCCGTTATTTCGGCATTCATCTTCTGGGGGTTGTCCTTGTACTTTTCCTGGAGTTCCTTAATCTTGGGCGAAAGCGACTGCATCCGCAGGGTGGCGTCGGTTCCCTTTTTCGTCAGGGGGAACATGATCACCTTAACCAGGATGGTAAGGAGGATAATCGCCACCCCGTAATTGGGAACTACCCCGTGGAAGATCATCAGGAACCACTTTAACAGGGACTCCAGGGGCGCCAAAAAGCCGCTGGTATTGGCAACCTTGATAAGCTGCAGATCCCGGAGCTTAAAGCTGTTGGCTGCAGTGTCGTACACCCCCAGGGCATTCTGGCTCTTGGGGCCCATGTAAAAACGGTATGTATCGGCGACCTGGGAACCCGCGGCAGCCTGCCGGACCAGGTACATTCGGGAGCTGTCGGGTATTCCCGGTTCAGGGCGGGTGGAAAAGACCAGTTCCGTTTGATCCGCCAGGATTTGATCCGCCTTGGGTATGGCGATAAGGGTAAAGTACTTGCCCGCTATGGCGCCCCAGGCATAGCCCCGGTTAATGATCAGGGGGCCGCTCTTGGTTATCTTGGCCTGGTCGCCTTCGTTCTTGAACTTGTCATTGGCAAAGCTGTAGAAACGCCGGTATTCGTAGCGCTGGTCAATTTTATCAAACCGCGGCCCGAATTGGGGCCCCGACCCCAGGGTGTAGGCCGCCCCCGAAAAATTGAGGGAAGACAGGCTGGCCCCTCCGTCCAGGGACACGGTCAGCTCGAACATATACTCCCCGGGCCGGAAGTCGTAACGCTTGGTCAGCCTGACCTGCCCGCCGGTGGAAACCGCAAAGTCCCGGGAAAATTCGACGATATGTTCCGAAACCCTGGTTACGTCAAAATAGGCGTTTATAGGCTGGGCGTTGATCCCCCCCAGAGCGACGGTAAAAGCATGGGTTTCCGTGTCACCCTGGAGGACCATCTCCACAAAATCTTCCCTGTCGCTATGTTCCCGCAGCTTGTAGGACACGATATCGCCCCCGGCGTTGGTCAGAACCACCGTGGCAAGGCCGGTGTCTATGCTTATCCGCCGCTCCTCGACGGGCCCGGCGTTAAGGGCGGTTTCGTCGGAGAGGGTTTCCCCCGCAATAACCGGCTCAAGAGGGGAGACCGGGGACGTTTCGGCAATAACCGGCGTTTCCCCGGTTTGTTCCGTCACGGTTTCGGCGGAATTCGGCCGCGCCGGGGGAAAAAATTTCCCCTGTATATAGTAAAAAGCCGATAACACCACAATTGAAAGCGCCACCGCCAGCAATGTTCGTTTTTCCATGTATGCTCCAGGGGAAAAGCGGTTTACCCGCCTGTCCCAGATAGTTTAAGGTACCGGATCGTAACCCCCGGCATGAAAGGGATGGCAGCGCAAGACCCGCCGTATCCCCAGAAAAATACCCCGGAGCGCTCCGTATTTCCGCACCGCCTCGTAGGTATAGGCGGAACAGGTAGGCACGTACCGGCAGTGGGGCGGAAAATGGGGGGACACCCCCTGCTGATACAACCGGATCAGCAACATCGCCGCCTTTTGCGGAACCGTCATCGTCCGGTTTCCGCCCATAAACCGGACCGGGAAAACAGCGTTTCGAGCTGATCCATCCGATCCGCCAGAAAATCCCTGCCCGGATAGACCAGCAAAACCAGGTCGTAACCGCTTTTTAGCCGGTTTTTCAGGAGCCGGTATGCTTCCCGTGCAAGCCGCCGGGCCCGGTTCCGTTCCACGGCATTTCCAAATTTCCGCGCAAAAGTAAAGGCTATCCGGTTGCGGGCAAGCCCGTTTTCCAGCCGGAACAGCTTGGCTCCCGGGCAGCCGGCCGCGTCCCGGCGGTTAAAAACGGCCCGTATCTCTTCCCTCCGCTTTAACCGTTCATCCCGTCTAAACCGAAAAGCCCGTTCCGCCATCTAATAGGGCTTTTTTTCGTCGGAAACACTCAGCTTAATCCGGCCCTTTGCCCGCCGGCGCTTCAACACAAGCCTCCCCCCCCGGGTTTTCATCCGGGCCCGGAACCCGAATTTACGGTTCCGCTTCACCTTACTGGGTTGATAAGTCCGTTTCATGGGAATTTCTCCTAATCTATACTAAAGGTTATGAAAGCAAAATAATAGGATTTTAGTATAAGCGCCAAGAGGATAAAGATCAATAGGCGCATTGCAGCATGTCCGAATTCAAAAACCCAAAACCGAAAAGGCCCGCGGATCCCCCTATGGACCCAAGTTGGGTTAGCGGGGACGCGCTATGACTTCGTTTGGGGGTCCTGTCGGCTGAAAAAATCAACCAACCCCGCCACAGAGCGGCTAAACTTGACCCATAAAAGATTGCTTGCCGGCGAAAGATTGTCCTCTGTCCTTGGTTCCGTGGTTTTTTGGGTGACTTTTGTCGCTTCGACTAAAGCAAAACAGCATTTCGTCTCCGTATAGGGGGTATGAGACAGAAACGTGTATTAGCGCAGGGGGTGTGGTATGAGATACGCTC
>JAIROB010000226.1 GCA_031257695.1 Treponema sp.
TTGGTCAGCTCGGAGTAGAACCAGATCCGGATAATCATGTCGAAGACGCCGGACACCAGGAACATTCCTCCCATCCCGCTCCTTCCCCTGGAACGGTTGTTGGAGGAGTTGGAGGAGGAAGCCGCCACGGAAAGCATCAGCGCGCCCAGGGCGATAACCATGAACAGGACAAAATAGCCCACCAGCATAGCCATGATCCAGACCTTGAACAGGGCCTGGGCCGCAATCTTGAGCCCCCTGCCGAACTGTTCCATGAACCGGCCCAGCCGGGCCTTAAACCCCCGGCGCCTGCTGACAAAACCCCGGGGAAAGGAGTAGAGGATCTCGGCGGATTCGGTTACCTCAAGCCGGGCGGAGTACTCGTCCGCGGCCAGGGGAACCAGTTCCCGCACCGTTTGCAGGGGCAGCGCGGTTTTCGCCACAATGTCCGCGACCGTGGCCCCCCGGGGCTGCCGGCGGAACGCCTCAACCACCTTCCGGTACGCGGCCCGGTCTCGTATCTTTTGTTCCATAATATTAGTCCACTATCCCGAATTACCCGGGGAATTCTCTTTTTCCAGGACAGCCGCCAGGGTTATGCCTCCGAAGTACCCCTTGATCAGATCCGTAAGCCCCGCCCATACCTCCCGGGAAAGACGCTCCCCGATACGGGGAGCGTCTTCCGGCTGCGGTTTGCCGGAATCCGTAAAGTCCAGATCCTCCCCCGCGGCGTCCAGCAGATCCTTTAAAGTCAGCGCGTCCGGAGGCCGGGCAAAGCAGACTCCCCCCTCAGGGCCCCGGACCGATGTTACAATCCCCGCCTTTTTCAGCATAAAAAATAGCTGATCAAGCAATACGGAGGGGATATTTTCCTCTTCCGCGATCCTGTTAACGGACACCGGCGTTCCCTCCTCTTCGAGCTTTGCCAAAGCAAAGGAGGCCCTCAGCACATAACGGCTTCTGGTAGTCGCTTTCATACCGGCAGTTCCCTTTTTTGAATCCCCGCCTGGTTACGATGGAAACCTTTCATGCCCCCTATAGTAAAGAATGATTGTAAAAAAGTAAAACCTTTTTGGCAAAAAAGAAGTCAAAATGCGGTTTTTTTGCAGCCCCGCCCCGCTATCCGCTCCCAATTTGTAAAACAGGGGGTTTTTTTTCCCCGGAATATGCTGTATGATTATGCATTAGGAGTTCTTAATGGAAAAAAATCAGGTCCGTTTTGCCTTATTGGCCGTCCTTATAACCGTCCTTCTCTCCTGCGGCATCCCCACGCTCCCCAAAGCAGTGGTGGTAAAGGCAGCGCCCAGGGTGTCGGTGCCCCTGGGAAGGGTCAATTACAACCTGTACAGCGGCTTGAGCGGGGGGAGCATGAACGGGAAGCGGGGCAGCCTGGATGATATTCTGGGCGCCTCCTGGCTGCAGGATTTTCGGGACAGCGGGATCACGCTCTACGACTACAGGCCCTCCGGCGCGGAGGACGACAACATCCAGAGATTTCTGATTCACTACAGACTGGACATGGAAGACATCATGGGCGGCTCCGGCGAACTAGATTTGAGCAAATACCGGACTATGCTGGAGGATCTGACCGAAACGGCCTCGCAAATCAATGATGTATCCTTTGACATTCCATCCATGGAAGTGACGGAGTCCTTTCCCGTGGACATAAAATTGGGCCAGGTTGCCGGACAGATCGAAAAAAACCTCGATAACCCCAGTAAATCAAGAAGGTATTCCGCATATTTGCCCGCTTTTCAGGGCAATCGCTTCTATAAGTTTCCTGAGGGAATCCTGGAATATGGAGGCAACGACAGCAGGAATTTTTCCACAACCCTGGAAAATATAGAAACCCTTACCCTTGAAGAGGGAAGGCTGAACTTCAGCCTTGCCATAACCTATGGCCCAGGGAATTCTCAGCCGCCCCAAGGATCTTCTTTGAGATTGAGAGGCTTTACGCTGACGGATGAATACGGCGAAACCATAGACAATGTAAACGGAGGCCCCGATGTGCTGTTGAATTCCGCCTCCTCAACAGGGGAAGCCTCCATCGACTTTAGCGGGGCGACGCTTCCCCAAAAAATTATTTTGGCCTGCGATCTTATAATCACCGGCATCGAAAACACCTTTAATAGTTATTTTACGCTGACGGTAGAGCCCCAATTCGGGGACTTCACCATTTCCGGCGTGAGCGGCCTCGTATTAAACAAGACTCAAATCGAAAGCCTTGCCTACAACTTCGAGAAAACGCAGGCAATTGGCGGCAACCTGGGGGACTCCTTTAGCGCAACGGTGGGAGCAGGACACCTTACAATCGGCATTGAGGGATTGTTCCCCCCCATCGATCCCGCCAAGCCCGACGCTGAGGGCTGGAACCTTACGCTGGATCTATCGGGGCTTTCCATAACCCAGGATGACATACCCGGCGGCGCTCCGGGATTGTCCATCGGCGGCCCCGGACAGCCCCTGAAATCCGGCTATAACGATCTGCGGGGCGAAAATCTGAACAATAGACCTGTGGTAATTAAAGGAAAAGTAACAGCGTCGGTGGATGATAACAAACTCACCTTTCAGAATTTCCCCGGGGGAATCAAAAAAGGCGATCCCAATCCGGTATACGGAAAAGATAAAAATGTTACGGTGACTATGGAAGTTTCCCGGCTCAGCGAGGTGAAGGTCCTGGCCAAGGATATAGGCCTGGACGGGGTCGAGCAGACAATAGAGCCGGAATTGGGGGAAAATTTTACCGCCTTTAAGGACTGGCTTAACTATATCGAATTCCAAAGGTCCGCCGAAGATCCCCCGGATTACGGCCTGGGTCTTAAGCTGGAAATAGGGACCCTCGACATTCCCGGCGGCCTGGGTTTGATTATCAACGCTCCGGCCTTCGGGCTTGACAATGTTTTCCAGTCCCTGACAAATGTCGAGGACCCGGCGCCCGGCAACGAGAAGAATGCCGTGCTGATCTTCATGAATAAGGATACGGGGGGGTATAAACTAAAGGGGGAGAATCTCCCCGGCAAGGGAGATAAGCCCCTGAGTATTTCAGTAGAATTGGGACTGGAAGACAAGGAGGCCCAGAAAATTTATAAGGAGAAGAAGATTCTGACCCTGCATGATATCGCCCCCGGCAGGCCTATTGAGGTAAGTGATTCGTGGGCCCGGCTGCTCTTCGACTGGACTAAAATGTCGATAAAGCCAAAGCAAACAAACAAGGGCAACAACGATTTCCTGCCGGACTATCCCTTTGAGGGAACCTTCCCCGACGAGGAAAAAGGCGAAAAGGGGATAGATCTGGGCGATATGCCTAAAGGACTGGGTTTTTATACCCCCGAAGCGGCAGACGAAGGGTTTAGCGCCCGGTTGTACATAAACCTTACGCGGCAGAGCTTAATCGACGGACAGTGGGCGGATGATCCCGCAGGGGACGGCGAGGAAAGCGGCGGCTGGGGCGGCAACCTGCAAGTTGATCTCCCGAACCTGGATTTTCGCATCCGGTACGGCGACGGCAGCAATAGCGACAATCTTTTTACCCTCAGCGAGCACAAAGAGGGCACCGGCGCATGGACGCTGTCCCGCCCTCTGGCGGAGATACTGGGGGACCCGAAACTTATCATGGAAGACGCCGAGAATCCGGCTAACCCCTTTATGATTTATACCTCCCCCGCTCTGCCGGACAAGGCAATTCCCCTGGGGAATTTTGCGGACGCGCTTAATCAGGCGCTTCTGGGCAAGAAAGAGGGGCCCCTGTTTTTTGACTACAAGGTGAAGCTGGCGGACATTCCGGGCGAAACAGGAGCGGAGGAACCGGGGGAAATACTGCTGTACCCGGAGATGCTCAAGAAAAGGCTCCTGGTTTCCGTGGATCTGTTGCTGCTTTTCCCCCTGATACTGCAAGCCGATCCCGGGGCGCTCTCCCCTGTTGTGCTGGCCATCGCGCCGGATGCGGGGGAGGGGGATCTTTTCCAGCGCAAGGGCCCGGAGGACGGCGGATACCTTGACATGATCACCTCCTTTGGGTTTGACATTGCCCTAAGAAATGTGGCGGGGTTAAACGTAGGCAAATTTTTCCTGGAAAACAAAACCGAAGATGAAAACCTGAAATACAGGATGCCCATTGTCGATTTAGCCGACCTTGGCGGCAATCTGTCCCTGGACAGCGGGGAGATGGAAAAGATTAAGGGGATATGGCCCTTTGTCCCCCAAATAGCGATTGAATTTGAGCCCGGCGCCAGGGTTCAGATTGAACGGAACTTTAACATTGGGCTGCAAAGCGTAACCCTGAAAGCCGGCGGCGAATACACCTTCGAGACGGGGCTGTAGATGAAAAAGTTAGCGACGCTGCTGCTCCTGGCCGGCCTAACCCTGTCCCTGCGGGCCCAGGACGCCCCCCACAGGCTTGTCGAAATAGGCGTTGACGCCCGCGGGTCCTTTGCCAACAGCTATCTGAGAATTGGCGATATCTTGAAGGAAACGATCACCCTGGATATTTCCCAAATGGCGGATGATCTTGGAGACGGCCTGGAGCTGTTCCTTGACGCCCATGCAAAAACCTTCATCAATGTAAACCTTGGGGCCTTCTGGGGCTTCGGGTTTTTTGCGGGGGTGGATACCCTGGGCCAATTAAAGATACCCCAGTCGATGATTGAGTTGCTGGCGGAGGGCAATGATCCGAACAAAACCTACTCCGATAAGATGGGTCTCGGGGGGGCGGCTTTTTTCGAAGCAGGCTTCCGGGCTTCCGCAAAGATCCGGCGCATTACATTTACGGTCCGGCCGGCTTACTTTTTGCCCCTGGCCTACCTGAGCAACCCCAGGGTGAACTATAACCTCGCTCTTAACGACGACGGGTCCTTTTCAATAGAAGGAAAATACAATGTCGATATGTACACCTTCTTTTCCCAGGATACTTCGCGCCAGGATTCTTCCGGAAACGTATCTATAGAGATGCCGAACAGACTCGATTCCGCGGATCTCTTTGGAAAGGGCGGGGCGGACCTGGTCCTGCGGGCGGAGTATCCCTTGCGCCACAACCTTATCATAGGCGGTTCCCTGGGCCACATTCCGCTGGCCCCCGCCCGGCTTACGGACAAATATTCCATGACCGGCGGTTTTGAACTCAACAAAACTATTGAGGATATACTAAGCAACGACTTTGAGATGCCGGACCTTGAGGTTATCAATGAATATGACGGGACATCGGAAAAGCTGGTGTTCCGGCCCTTCAAGATCGGCGTGGACGCTGTGTACAGGCCCCTCAATATACGGCTTGTAACGCTGAGGCCGGAACTCGCCCTGGTGTTCAACAGTATTTATAACACGCCGGCCTACCTGGACTTCGGCATAAGCGCCGAACTAAACCTGGCGGATATTTTTACCGTTAGCGCCGGAACCCATTTGGAAGATCTGATATGGAAGGAGCGCATAGGACTGGCGCTCAACCTCAGGGCCTTCGAGCTCATAGTCGGCATAACGACCCAGTCCCAGCAGTTTTTCAAGAGCTTCCAGGGCGCGGGGTTCGGCCTGGATGCCGGCATCCGCATAGGTTATTAGACGTCCAGCCGCAGTTCCGCCCGAAACGCCGCTTGGCCGCCGCGGCGGCCCTCCACGGCAGCGCCGCCGCCCAGGGAACCGTTCCGGGGCGGGATCCGCGCCTTCCACAGTTCCAGGGTTTCTCCCAATTTGACCTCCCGCAGGTAGTTGATGTCCAGCCGCATTGTTTTTGCGAGCGCCAGCGCCCCCGGCTCCAGTATGTCCTGTATCCATTGGACGTACCGGGCGTTGTTCATATGCCCGTTAAAGTCGATGTCGGAGTAAGCCGCGGCCCGTTCCCCGGCCTTTTCCGGTTCCGCCGGAGCGTCCAGGCCCTGTCCGCCGTCCGCCAGAGCGTCCAGCCCTTCGTTCAGGGGCAGCTTTTCCATAGCCGTTTGGGGACGCAGGGGCCGCCGCTTTTCCATGTCCACTATGAGCCAGCAGCTCCTGGCGAGCGCCACAGGGGTTCCGGTCTCGTCCTGTATGTCAAAGTCGCGGATAGCAAAGAGCCTTTCCCAGCCCCGCGGCCAGGTTCTGACCGTAAGCTGCTCGGCCTGCCGGGGCCGGCGGCGCAGCAATACGGAAAGCCGGGAAAGCACCCAGCCCTGCCCCAGCGCCGACATGGGCTCCCGGCCAACCCCCAGGTTTTCGGCGTGCCGTATAGCCGCCTCCTGAAAATAATCGAAGGCCGCCGCCATGGTCAAAGCGCCGGACTCATCCACCGCGGCAAACCCCACGGCGCAACGTTCCTTCCAAACATCCATGCCTCAAATCTGATTGAAAGGAACGAAAAAAGCAACTACCAAAAATAGTTATATAGACCTTATTTTATTTGCCAGGGTCCAGTATACTTCCGGTAAGGAGAGTATTCCATGAGCAATGAAGTAACGATAACTAACGATAATTTTGACGCCGAGGTGCTGCGGTCCCCCGTCCCGGTCCTGGTTGACTTTTGGGCGGACTGGTGTAACCCCTGCAAAATGATAGCGCCCATGTTGGAGGAGATAGCCGGGGAGTACGCGGGCCGCCTGAAAATTGCCAAGGTTGATGTCGACAAGGAGGCGGAACTGGCGGAACGGCACAACATATCCACCATTCCCTCCCTGGTTCTCTACAAAGAAGGCCGAATCCAGGCGCAACATTCCGGCGCCCTCCCCAAGCACGAGATAATCAACTTTTTCAAGGCCCTGATTTAGGAGCCTGTAGCGCTTGTGGATTTTCTGCTCAGGCGCCTTTGGCGCCCTTTATGCAAAAAATCCCGATTATCCGGCTTCCTTAGGGGGTCCGGGGGTATTCGCCGACCGCTGCCGCGGTCAATTGGAAACCCCCGGAGAGGGGGGTAGCGGAAGCCCGCAGGGCTGGAGCGAGGGGGGAGACTTCCCCCCCCATAGGTTTCCTCGAACCCGCGTTACTTAATCAACAGGAATTCGACCCGCCGGTTCTTCCACCAGTTTTCCCGGTTGGGCTTGCCGTCCGGGCCCGCATAGGGAGCCACGGTCCGGGAACCGCCCACGCCTATGGCGGTCAGCCGGCTGCTGTCAATCCCGAGGTTTACCAGGTAATCCACCACGGTTTGGGCCCGCTGGGCGCTTAGCTTCAGATCCGCTTCCTGCTCCGCCTTTTTCCGCGCTTCGTTCTGCTCCACAGGGTTGGTATGCCCCTCCACCGTAACTTTGTAGGTGTCGAACTTGTTCAGCACCACCGCAATACGGTTGAGAATATAGTCGTTTATTTCAACAACCTCGGGGTCAAGCCCGTCGAAGCCGCCGGAATTCGCTCCGAACACGATGGACGGCACCTGCACCCGGAGCTGATCCCCTTCCCGGATGACCAGGATGTCAACCTGTATCACCCCCGCCAGGACGGACACGTTGCCCGCATTATCGGTGACCGTGAAGCGCCAGGCATAGTCCGAAGCGGATTGCACCAGCTCGCCGGTGATATTGCTGCGGCCGTCCCAGACAAGATCCGTGGGGGGATCCCCGGAATCGCTTAACCGGACAAAAAGGTGGTCCTCGGAATTGGGCTCGAAGATTTCGATCATCCAGCTCCAGATGCCCGATTCATCCTCCGCGCTGAGGGTGATGAACATTTCATCGTTTTCGCCGTCCCCGTCGGGGCTGAAGAACTCGGACGAAAAAACCGCGCTCAGCGCCGGGCCCTGGGTGTCAGGCTCGACCTCCGGTTCCGGTGGAGGAGGAGGCGGCGGCGGGGGCGGCGCGACCGGAGGCGGGGGCGGCGGGGGCTCAGGTTCAGGCGTCCCCGCGCAGGCACCGAGAATCAATATGACCAGCAATGCCGAAATCAACAACCTCGCCCTGAAGGGCGAGGCATGTTGTTCTCCCGAGGTATTGCATTCGGGGTTTAATACCTTTTTAACCGCCCTAAAGAGCGGGGTATTAAACCCCTCAGCACGAATAAGGGGAAACAGTTTTTTCATTTTTACTCCTTTAGAAAAACGGCGTTAATTGGGAGTGTTACGAAGCAACACGTTAGTCCTTCCTTTCGCAGCTTCAACCACCAATGTATACTTTCGGTTATATTTATCCTTTTGTGAAGGGGCGCCCGCGGCGGTTTTACATAATATTTGATACGTGTTAGTATGGTTTTATGGATAACCGTGTCGCCATCGCCCGTTGCGGGGTTTACGAGGGCAAACAGGTCTATGCCGCCCTCCGTTTGGCGGTGGAAGCCGCGCCTATTCAGGACATTTCCGGCAAGACCGTCCTTTTGAAGCCGAATATCGTCTTTGACTCGCCTCCTGAAAAGGCCATTGTCACCCACCCGGTGTTTTTGGAGGCCGCCATCGGCCTGGTTAAGGATCTGGGCGCCGCACGGATCCTGGTGGGGGACAGTCCGGGGCTGCAGGGCCCTAACTTTACCGCCAGGCTTTCCGGCCTGGGCGCCGTGGCGGAGCGTATGGGCGCCGAATGGGTAGACTTTACCCGGGAGAAATACAGCCTGCCCTGTCCCGATGGAAAAACGGTCAGGCAATTTTCCGTCACCGCCGCGGTCAGGGACGCGGACTGCATCATCAGCCTTCCCAAACTGAAAACCCATCAGCTTATGTACTACACCGGCGCCATGAAAAATCTTTTCGGCCTTATTCCCTCGGCGGCCAAAAGTCCCATGCACGTCCGCTACCCCGGCCGCGACGCCTTTGCCTCGATGATCGTGGACCTGAACCTTGCCGCCAAGCCCTGCTACGCGTTGATGGACGCCATTGTCGGCATGGAAGGCCCCGGTCCCGGCTCAGGCGATCCCCGTCCCATCGGCCTGGTCCTCGCCTCAGCCAACCTTTTAGCCCTGGACATTGCCGCCAGCGATATTATCGGCTATCCGCCCCTGGAGATCCCCGTCACGCGGGAGGCTCTGAGCCGCGGGGTCTGGCTCAGTTCCCCGTCGGAGATCCGGTATCCCCTGCTTAAAGCGGAGGACCTGCGCATGGGGGATTTCAGGAAGATCCCCCTGAAAAAATCCGGCTCCCAACTTGCGGACTTTCTTCTTCCCCGGCCCTTCCGCAAATTCCGCGAACGCCTGACTCCCCGTCCGGTCATAGACCGCTCCGTTTGTCTCCGCTGCGGCGACTGCGCCCGTATCTGCGGCTCCAAAGCCATGACCCTTTCCGGCGAAGGCAAGGAAAAACAGGTCCGCATCGACTACAAGGTCTGCATCCGCTGTTACTGCTGCCACGAAATCTGTCCGGTCAAAGCCATAGCCATACAAAAAGTTCCTCTAAGGGA
>JAIROB010000007.1 GCA_031257695.1 Treponema sp.
ACGAGCCAGGGGACAAAGTCCCGCGCGTAAGCCACGTGGGCATAGTGCAGGTCCCGGGCCAGGGCCCCGGACACCCCGTCGTTCATGGCGGTGACGGTCTCGTCGGCGACCACCGGGACAGCGGCCAGTCCCACGGGGCCGGCAAAGCCGACGAGCGCGCCGGTGAGCCGCTTCACGTCGCTGTCCGCGGCAAGCGTCACCTCCGAGGCTTTGAGCGCCGCGGCCAGCTTAACTTCGTTCACCTCCAGGTCCCCCCGGATGGCGACGGCGAAAAAGGCTTCGGGATAGACCGGGGGGGCGTCCGGCGCGGGTTTGCGGCGTTCCAGCCGGGAACAGCCCGGCGCGGCGCCGAGGTCCAGCTCCACGTTGACCGCCCGGTAGATCAGGGTTTTGATGAACCCCTTGGGCTCGGTTTTGAGAAAATCGCAGAGCTCCGCAATGGTTCTGACCTGGGGGGTATCAATTTTTTCCGGCGCCGGAGTTGACGCCGCCGCGGCCCGGGCCGCTTCGATTGAAGCCGGCGCGGCATAGTCCGGTTTGCAGCCGGCCTTTTCAACATTGGCGGCATAATCGCAGGCTTTGCAGAGGAGGAGGGTGTTGTCCCCAATATCGCTTTCTACCATAAATTCTTCCGATCCCGTGCCGCCCATGGCCCCGGAGTCCGCGCGGACGGGGATCACCGTGAGGCCGCAGCGCTTGAAGATACGGCGGTAGGCGCGGCCCATTTTTTGGTAGGTTTCGTCCAGGCTCGCGTCGTCGGCGTGGAAGGAGTAGGCGTCCTTCATCACAAATTCCCGGCCCCGCATGACCCCGTAGCGGGGGCGCACCTCGTCCCGGTACTTGGTGTTGATCTGGTACAGGGAAAGGGGAAGCTGGCGGTAACTGGAAAGCTCGTCCCGAACAAGCGCCGTAAAAGCCTCCTCCGCGGTGGGGGACACCACAAAATCCGCGTCCAGGCGGTTCTTTACCCGTAGCAGCGCCTCCCCCATGGAATCCCAGCGGCCCGACTCCTTCCAAAGCTCCCCGGGGATCACCACGGTGGGCTTTATCTCCAGGGAGCCGATGGCGTTCATCTCCTCCCGGATGATGTTTTCAACCTTTCTGAAAGACCGCAGTCCCAGGGGCAGGTAGGCGAAAAGGCCGTTCGAGAGCCTGCGTATCATGGCGGCGCGGAGCATCAGGCGGTGGCTTATGATCGCCGCGTCGCCGGGCGCTTCCCTCAGGGTCGGGATAAATGTTTCTGAAACTTTCATAACGATTCCTCTGTGCTGCCACCATACCCGCAAAATGAGCTTCTTTGCAAGACTTGGGAGGGGCAAAGCAGCCCCGGGATTCAAGGTTGAAAAGGGGAACTGCAAAATTGCCGCGGATGATCTACCCGCCCAGGGCTGAACCCTGGGAAAGAACGCGCAGCAATTCCAGCATATTGGTCAGTTTGTCGCGCATCGCGGCGAGCCGGTTTTCCAGATCCGTTTCGGAAAAAGAATTTAGTTCATCCCAGTTCAGGATGATAGTTCCGGGATTTTTCCGGTAATCCTCCAGGAGATCCTTCAGACCGTCGTCCAAAACAGAAAGGCTGAAAATAACGTCGTTGATGATCTGCATTGCTTCGCCGTTTGCCGAGTCCAGATTCATGGCGATTAAGCGCGCCAGGGTTTTTTCCCGGTCAACTTTCACGATAGCCGTTTTCAGCTTGTTTCCGTAGAGACCCCGTTCGGAAAGCATTTCGTCCAGCTCTGTGATGCGTCCGGGAAAAGACGCGAGCAGCCGCAGCGATTCCGACAGGGGGAAGCTCAGGGCGGTCGATACCCACTGGCCCCGTATGAGGATCAGTTCGTAGAGATCCTGCAGCTCCGATCTTCCGTCGGTCAGAAAAACTATCAAATAGTTAAGCGCCCTGGCGTTGACAAAGCCCGGAAAATTTTTCTTTTTATATATTTCACCCCCCTGTTCGGTGTAGTATTTAAGCCGGTTTACCCTGGCGTTCCCGAAAACCGCCTTGGCGTGCCGGTCGATCAGGGCGTTCCGTTTGGTCGTAACAATAAGCGCAAGGCGGTCGAATATTTCGCTTCTGATCATTTCCAGATAGGCCCCGGTAATGCTTTCCTGGACGGCATGGGGCGCCCAAGTCCAGGCAGGGTCCTTTTCGATAAACCGGATCATCAGTTCAAAAATTTCGGAATGGACAACTTCCCGTATCTTGAGCAGCATACTGTTCCAGAGTTTTGGTTTGATCACCTCCGTCCCCCTAAATTCCTCAAGGACCCGCAGGGGGGCGGCCCAGTCACGGTTTGGATCCAGGCTGCCGGTCAATTCCAGAAAATCCTTTAGTTCCTCCACAACCGCTTCTCCCCGGAGAAAACTAAAAACAGGTTTTCTGCTAAAACTGTGTTCCGTTAATTGGAGGTCGAATTTTTTCAAGAGAAAGTAATAATCGTAGACGACAAATTTACAAATGATTAGGATAAGGCTGTAACATTCGTTGATGGCCCTTATCCGGTTGGCGTCAAAGGCCCGGGCGAATTCGTCGAATTCGTTCTGCAGTTGGCGGGAAAGCAGGACCGCCTCCGTTTCCTCCGCCCGTTTTTCAATGTTTTCCGCGGACAGCTTTTCCAGTAGGATCAACTGCGGCAGCTCCAGAAAACTGACGACCGCGCATGTTTTTAGCTGCGTTGAATGGGCCGCATTCAGCAAAAGCTCCTGCGCCGGGGATATGACTTTATAGATGTTGTAAAAAAACTGCGCCAGTTCCGGCGCAGCTTCTCCGCTTTTTGTCCGCAGGAATTTGCCGTATTTATTCGAAGCCAGAGCCTTAGCTATCCGCTTGAGGGCCCGCTTCCTGGCTCGCTCAGGGTTGCCCCTGTCTCCGATAAAGAGCGAGGCGAGCCAGTTAAAGAGCGAAAAGGCCATGGTTTCTACCGCGCGTATTCCGTGATCCTGGTTTCCCGGATAATCGTCACCTTGATCCTCCCGGGATAGCGCAGGTCGTTTTCAATCTTTTTGGCAATCTGCTTGGCCAGGTCCCTGGACTGGTCGTCGTTTACGGACTCGTTGTTCACCAGGATGCGGAGCTCCCGGCCCGCCTGTATCGCGTAGGCCTTGTCCACCCCGGTAAAGCCCGAGGCGATGCCCTCCAGGTTTTCCAGCCGCTTGACGTAGTTGTCCAGTGTCTCCCGCCGGGCGCCGGGCCGGGCAGCGGAAATAGCGTCCGCAATCTGCACCAGCACCGATTCGATGCAGGTGGGCTCGATGTCGTTGTGGTGGCTCCCGATGGCGTTGATGACCCGGGGATCTTCCCCCATCTTCCGCGCCATGTCCATGCCGATTTCCGCATGGTTCAGGTCCGAATCGCTCTCTATCCCCTTGCCTATATCGTGGAGCAGCGCCCCCCGCTTGGCCAGTTCCCGGTTGGCGCCCACCTCCGATGCCAGGATCCCCGCGATGATCGCCACTTCCTTGGAGTGGTAGAGCACGTTCTGCCCGTAGCTGGTGCGGAAATAGAGCCGCCCCAAAATACGGATCGCCTCCTGGCTGATGTTGTGGATCCCCAGGTCGAAAAGCACCTTTTCGCCCTCTTCGAAGATCTTCTGGGAAATATCCCTGGTAACTTTGGTGACAATCTCTTCGATCCGGGCGGGGTGTATCCGTCCGTCGGCGATGAGCCGTTCCAGGGCGATTTTGGCGATTTCCCGGCGCACCGGGTCGAAACAGGAGATAACCACCGCCTCCGGGGTGTCGTCGATGATAATATCCACCCCGGTCATAGTTTCCAGGG
>JAIROB010000097.1 GCA_031257695.1 Treponema sp.
TAGACAGCTCTCAGTTTTCAATAGTCAAAATTTCAAAGGGATCTTCCCCGCGGCGGCGGTACTGGACCGCTTCCAGAATGTGTACGGTGTCAATGACCTCCCTGCCTTCCAGATCCGCGATGGTCCTGGCTACCCTGAGAATCCCGTGGCAGGCCCTGCCCGAAAGGCCCAGCCTGTCCATAGCTTTGTGAAAGGCGCTTTCCGCCCGCTCGTTCCTGGGGCAAAGGCTTTCCACTTTGCCCGCCGTAAGCAGGGCGTTGCGGCGGATGCCCGTTCCCTGGTAGCGCTCCCTCTGAATTTCAACAGCCGCCAGCACCCGCTTTGCGATATCCGCGCTGCATTCCCCGCCCGCTTCATTCCGCCCGCCCATATCGCTGATTTTGGGCGGCAGTACCGCGACCCGCAGTTCAAGCCGGTCAAGCAGCGCGCCGCCGAATTTGCGCCAGTAGCGGTAAATTTCCTCAGGCGAACAGAAACAGTCCGCCGGCCCCTCCGCCGTCAATTCGTCGTATTGGCCGGCAAGAGACGCCCGGGCAGCCCCGGCGGGACCGCGCCGCGCCGTGCCGGTTTTCCATACACCGCGCTCATCCCCCGGCTTTCGCGCGCCCAGGCGTCCGCAGGGGCAGGAATTGGCTGCCAGCAGCAGTTGGAATTCCGCCGGCAGGCGTACCGGCCCCTCCGCGCGGACTATGCTTATCACACGGTCTTCCAGCGGCTCCCGCAGGGCCTGCAGTACATTGGCCTTGAATTCCGGGGCCTCGTCAAGAAAAAGCACGCCGAAATGGGCCAGGCTTATTTCGCCCGGCCTGGGGAATCTGCCGCCGCCCAGGATTCCCTCTGCGCTGGCCGAATGGTGGGGGGCGCGGAAGGGCGGACGGGTGATCAGCCGGTCGATAAACCCGCCCTTATGCGAAACGCCTTCCCCTGCCCTGTACGGCCCGGCAAGACTGTACAGCCGCGTCACTTCCACCGCCTCGTCGCCGGTGAGCGGGGCCATAATCGAAGGCATCAGCCGGGCCAGCATAGTCTTCCCCGCCCCCGGCGGCCCGAACACCAGCACATTGTGCCCGCCGGCAGCGGCGATTTCCAAAACCCGCTTGTACAAGCCCTGGCCCCGCACATCGGCAAAGTCCCCTGAGGCGCCCGCATCAGCCGGGCAAGACTCCGTATCCGCCGGGCCGTCCGGTACGGGCATGGGAAGCTCTCCGCTCTCCGCGCGGACAAAAAGGGCCTGTACCGCTTCCTGCAAAGTGGCCGCCGCGGTAAAACGCGCCGCCGGCCCGGCCCCGCGGCGCTCACCGGCAAGAATCGCCGCCTCACGGGCGTTTTCCGCCGGAACAATAAACTCGCCAATCCCCTCTTCCAGCCCGGACGCGATAGCGGCCAGCACACCCCGCACCGGCCTGATTCTGCCGGAAAGCTCAAGCTCCCCCATCACCAAAAGATTCTCCGGAACCGGCGCCAGCCTTGCCGCCGCCATCACCGCCAGGGCAATGGGCAGGTCCAGCGCCGCCCCGTCCTTCCTCAGCCCCGCCGGCGCCAGGTTTATCAGTATCCGGTCGGCAGGAAACCCAAAACCCGAATTCCTGAACGCCACCCTGACCCGCTCCCGCGCTTCCCGTACCGCCCCCTCGGCAAGCCCGGTAATATCAACCCCCGGAATACCCCTGCGGATATCCGCTTCAACCCGGATAATAATTCCCCCCGCCCCGTAGGGTGTATACGCCATCACGCTCATCAATTGCTCCGCCCTATTATATGGCGCGCGCCCAGGCGTCGCTTTAGCGTTTTGGGAAAAACATGAAATTATTTGAGCCTCGCGGCTTGCCTTCAAGGGCGAACTCCTTTATGATGAACATGGAGGACAAGGCATGTATCCTTTTATAAAGAGTCAGACAGAATATACAGGGCCGGAAGAAGAAGAGGACGGTGAGCGGGAAAAGGAGACTGCGGTCTGGCCGGACCCCCTGGCAGGTAAAATGCTCAAAACCCGGACCATTCTGCTTTCCGGAGAGATAAAAAAGGAGCTTGCGGAAAAGACCATCCGCCAGCTTTTACTGCTGGAGGCCATGGGCGGCGAGCCGCTACGGATTTTTATCGATTCACCCGGCGGAGACGCGGATGCGGGCTACGCGATTTTCGACATGATCCGTTTTATCAAACCTCCGGTCTGGACCATCGGCATGGGACTGGTAGCCAGCGCCGCGGCGATCATCCAGCTTGCCGCTCCCAGGGAGCGCCGTGTGGGGCTTCCCAACAGCCACTATCTTATTCACCAGCCCCTGTCGGGCATCCGGGGGGTGGCTACCGACATTGAGATTCACGCCAAAGAACTGGACAAACTGCGGGAAAAAATCAACCGCCTTATCTCCTCTGAGACCGGCGTCACGGTTGAACAGGTTGAAAAAGACACGGACCGCGATTTCTGGATGAACGCCGATGAAGCGCTCAGCTACGGCCTGATCAGCAGGGTAATCGTCCGGCGGGACGAGCTGTCCCCCTGATTGTATGCGAAAGGTACATACCCAAGAACCCGCCTTGCGGCGGGGGAGCTTCAGGGCGTTATGAGCCTCCGCGGAGCAGAGCTCCGCGGTATCCTTAGCGATGCATTAGTTCGAACGGAGGCTCGTTCGAGAGGAAGTTTATAATACCGTCTGGTTTAATACCGAATTTTTGAAATTGTTACGTTGTTTGAACCGCGGCAAGCCGCGGGGTATTAAACCAGACTTTCGAATAAAGGGTATGTACCCTGAGACAAATACCTTACCAAAACAGCATACCTCGTCCCTTTAGGGCGAGGTTGTTGATTGGCAGGCTTGCGGTTCTTCAATACCCCGCCGCAGGCACTGACCCGCAATTCAGGCGCATTGCCCGTCTCAGGGCGGATCTTCCCTGCGGGGTATGCTTATCCGGCGGGGTGGTGTGGGGATTCGGCTGGTTGGGGGGCGGTATCCGGCCCCTTCGCCGGGCGTGGGGGCGTGGGGAGCGGGGAAAACGAGGGGAAATCGGGGATTGCGCCTCGATTCCCGCCTATGGGGGCTGTCCCCGTTCCCCGCATCAAGCGCCGCCTCCGCGTCCTCCACAGGCTCCCCCTCCAGAATCAACGACCAGTACCGGTCTCCCCAGATATGCCCCGTCCTCCCCGTCAGCGCGTTGTACCGCTGCGCGAAAGTCTGTTTCAGCCACTGCATGATAGCCGGCAGCTCCATCCCGTCCTCAGGC
>JAIROB010000103.1 GCA_031257695.1 Treponema sp.
GGTCGCCTTGACTTCCGCATTGGCGTAGGGCTGGCCCTTGTACAGCACGCGAAGTTTCATGGTAGAGTTCCTCCTCATGCCCGCGGGGTTGTCCAGGGGAATGATCTCAATATCGTGGCCCAGGGGCGTGCTGAAGGTCCTGTCGCTCGCGCTCGGGTTGAGGCAGAGCTTCGCCCACTTGGTGAAATAGCGGGACACCTGCACTGTTTTTCCCGGATTGGCCGCCGCGGCCTCCCGCTTGTTGCCGTCGGCATAGGAGCCGTCGGTCATAATGGAATAGAAGCCGCCTATGCTCCGGAAAACCGCGATAACCGGGGTATTGTCCGTCAGGCGGTAACCCGCCTCGTACCAGACACGATCCCTGTTTGCCTCCAGGGGAAGGTTCGATCCCTTGACGCCGTTCTTGTAGACGTGCATTTCCACCGTGTCCGGCGGCTCAATCTCCTCACCCACGGCAAAATAGTGGGAGGAAATTCCGAACAGTTGGGCCGTATCGCCCGCCTTGTACTCCTTCTGGGTATCCCCGGGAATGATAAACGTTTCGTGGGCGACAACGAAACCTGAAACGAACAGGCAAACAACCAGGACACAACACAATTTCTTCATACGTAACTCCTTGAGAATGGGCGCGTAGCGCTTGATAATGTTGTTGGTTTCTTGCTTGCTTCGGCAAACAAAGCGATAGGGCCGCCGCATTTACAAGGGGGGCCTGAAGACGCTGCGGGCGTTTTTCAAAACGCTCCGGGAAACATCAGGGCTTCAACCCCGATTGTAGGCAGTATACCGGGGAAAAAAATTCTTGTCAAGCGCCCGCGTTGCGCCGCGTTAAATCTAACCATGGGGACCGCTGAATCTCAAGTAAAAATCTAACCATAGCCCGCCAAAATCAAGCCCTAAAACAAGCATTTTGGGGGCGGCATGGAGTTGACTATGGAACAAAGACAAGCTCTGGCGAATGTAACAGGGCCCCTCATCACACCGGACATCGGGGCCAAGTTCATGACCGTAAGCGGGGCCGCCATTGACCGCCGGCTTGGTCGAAATCAGAGACTCCCTATGAGGCATTACGAGAGCCGCCGCTCCCCCTGAAGCTTTTAGTGACGATGACTCAACAGACATTGAAGGGGCAAACATAATTCGTGATAGAAGCGCAGGCCCGGAAGTTTACGCTATCCACGCCGATCTTCCCAGCAATTCGGCTATGCGTTTTTCCAGATTCCCGCAGATTTTCCGGTATTCCGCAATCTGACCGGCCAACAGGGCGGTTTTTTCCCCAAGTTTTGTATCGTCCTCCAGCAGATCCCTTTTATTGCAGGGGTAGGAATTTTTTAGTTTCCCGATAGATTCCCGTAAAGCGCCAATGCGCTCCCCCAGCCTTTCCTCTGTTTTCAGGAGCCTGTCCATGCTGCCCACGGGGGCATCCATAAGTTCTTTGCGCCCCGCCGCCGCCGCATCTATGTCCCTAAGTTCCTCCAGCGCAGCGTTTCTGTACGCGCTGACGGCACGGGAAAACAGCGTTTCTGCGGCTTCGTTTTGAACGGGGTTTAGATCCGGGTGCAGCTTTTTCAGAAGGGACGCGTAGAGCCGCCGCAGTTCCGCTGCGTTCTCCCCGGACAGGGCATCGCGGCGTCCGAGGGCGGCGTTCATCCGGCCCATCAACTCGGAGAGTCTTTCGTTGTGGGCGCTGAACTCCCTGAGCAACTGCATATCAATTTGGGATAGTTCGATAAGTTCCAGGGAATCGACGGCCCCGGCAATCAGTTCGTATTTCCGCCGCAGCCGCAATGTCTTGCAGTGAAGCTCCAGAGCCTTGTGCTCCAGGGAGCCGATTTTTTCCATGTACTCCGCTTCAATGCTTTTACGGGCATGAAACTCCAACTCATGTTGTTCCAGGAGCAGGGCGGCCAGGTCCTGTTTCAGCGCCCGTATCTTCCGCTGGTGTTTTTCATAGTCCGGCATAAACTCTATGATAGCCTGCGGCGGCGCCTTTGTCCACTTTCCCCCCCTTCAAAGCATCGTCGAATTCACGTTATAGTAAAATAAAGGAGTCCTCAATGATCAACGACAATTCCCGTATTCCCGCCCGTTCCGAAGTAAGGACAGAAGACACCTGGGACCTTTCCGGGCTTTATCCCGACGACGGGGAGTGGGACAAGGACCTGGGGCAATTCGAAAAGCTGGCCGCGCGGCTGCCGGGTTTTCGGGGTTCCCTGGGGAGATCCGCGGAAAGCCTGGCGGACTATCTGGACCTGGTCCGGGAAACAGGGCTATTGGAAGAAAGGCTGGGGAGCTACTGCAGCCTGCGACAGGCCGAGGACGGCGGGGACAATGCCGCCCGCGCCATGAACGGCCGGTTCGTCATAGCTTCGGCCGCGGCCCATGCCGCATCATCCTGGGACGCGCCGGAGATCCAGGCTATTCCGGATGAGGTTATGGCGGCCTTTCTTGAACACCCCCGGCTGGGGGAATACAGGATCTACCTGAAAAAACTGCTGCGCTACAGGCCCTACATTTTAAGCGATAAAGAAGAGAGGATCATCGCCCTCCATGCCGAGGGGGAGGCGGTCGCTTCGGAGACCTTTTCGGCGCTCACCAACGTGGACTTCGACTTCGGCGATCTGGACACGCCCGAGGGCAGGCGGCCCCTTTCCCAATCCACCTGGGCGGTCTTTATGGAAAGCCGGGACAGGGATTTCCGCTGCCGCGCCTGGCGGCAGTTCTACCGGCGTTTCGATGACCACAAGACCGCGCTGGCAGCGCTCTACGCGGGCTCGGTAAAGAACGATGTAATCCGCGCCCGGGTCCGGGGCTACCCCTCGGCGCTGGCGGAGGCGCTGTTTCCGGACGATGTTCCCCAGGGGGTCTACGACAACCTGGTATCCACGGTGAACGCCAACCTCGTCCCCCTGCACCGTTACTACGCGTTGCGGAAGCGGGCGCTCCGGGTGGAAGAGCTGCGGCACTACGATGTGTACGTTCCCCTGGCAGTGTCCGTGTCAAAACGGACCGGTTGGAACGAGGCGGTGGATCTGATCGCCGAAGCCCTGGCCCCCCTGGGCGGCGAGTATGTGGACACCCTCCGCTCGGGCCTCCTCCGCCGCTGGGCGGACCGCTACGAAAACAAGGGCAAGCGATCCGGCGCCTTTTCCGCGGGGGGCTATGCCGGGGACCCCTACATACTGATGAACTATAAGGAAGATTCCATACGGGATGTTTTTACCCTGGCCCACGAGGGGGGCCATTCCATGCACTCCTGGTATTCCGCCCGGTCCAATCCTTTTATGCACTACGGCTACACCATTTTTGAAGCGGAAGTTGCCAGCACCTTTAACGAGGAGCTTCTCTTCCGCTACCTGCGGGACCACGCGGACACGAAGGAGTTGAAACTGTACCTGGCGAACAAACGGGCCGACGACATCCTCGCCACCCTTTACCGCCAAACCATGTTTGCGGAATTTGAGAAACGTACCCATGAGCTTGAAGAAAGCGGCGCCCCCCTCACCGTGGACACCCTTCGGGGCGAATACCGTCAACTGCTGGTCAAGTACTTCGGGTCGGAAATGGTCTTTGAGGAGGAAAGCGATCTTGAGGGCCTCCGCATCCCCCACTTCTACCGGGCTTTCTACGTGTACAAATACGCCACGGGCATCTCCGCGGCCCTGGCCCTGGCGGAACGGGTCCTCTCCGGCGGCGTTCAGGAAAGGGAAGATTACTTTGGCTTCCTCAAATCCGGCGGCTCCCGGTTCCCCATGGAATCCCTCAAGGCGGCGGGGGTTGATATGTCCACCGCGGCGCCGGTGGAGGACGCCTGCCGCGCCTTCGGCAAGATCGTGGAGGAGTTGGAGGGCTTGCTTGACCCCTAAGGGTTTCCGGATCTGGACGAAATCCTCCGATTTGTTCATAATAAGAAAAGAGATTAGCTCAACAAGCGAGGGTTTGATGATACGAGGCGGAGACATAGTTAAAGGAACCTGTCTGCTCCAGAAGGGCCAGCCCTTTTTGGTGGTGGAGCGGGAATTTCACACCCCCGGCAAGGGAACCGCCATTGCCCGGGTCAAGATGAAAAGCATCAAGGACGGCTCCGTGCTGACCATGACCATCCCGACCCAGCAGGAGGTTGAGGACGCCACGGTGGATATCCATACCTGCCAGTTTCAGTACGCGGATCAGGATAATTTTCACTTCATGGATAACGACAGCTACGACCAGTTTGAAGTGCCCATCAGCAGCATGGAGGACAGGAAG
>JAIROB010000185.1 GCA_031257695.1 Treponema sp.
GGCTGTTCCAAAACTTCAGTTTTTGGAACAGCAACCTTAGATTTAAGGGGAAAAGCGGGCTTTAGACCGCTTTTCCCAAGAGGCTGTGGAAAAACCATGGGGTTTTGGAACAGCCTCAGGCAACTATAAATACTACTGCAATCTGACATATACATTCTGGAGTTTTTTATTCTGTCAGGGGAAACAACACACTATTGCTCCCTGATCCATATCTCCCTAATCCCGGCCCTGTACAATTTTTCCAGGAGGCCGGGGATTTCCTCAGCGAAAACACCCTTTACTATTATACGGACAACGGCGCCGTAGGGTTCCATTTCTGCCGTAATCCCCGCGTTTCCCAGATTGAACAGTTGATACACCGCGCTGCCGCCATTGTCGTAGGCTCCCACCTGGAGGATATACCGCTTTGCATCGCCAGCCGGGGGCAGGTTGGGTATGATTGTCATTGTCTCCCGGAACTCGAATACAGGAGCCGGCTCTTCTGCCAGGGATTCCGCCGCCTTCTGCGGGGGAAGATCGGGCTCCTGTATCGGGGGCGCTGTCGCCTCCGCCAGGGTCAGGGCAGGGTCAGGAACAGGCGTCTGAACCGGTTCCGGGTCTGGCGTCTGCGCCGGTCCAGGCTCTTCCGCTGCAGCGATTTCCTGCGGGGCATCCCTTTCGACCGAGAGCCACAGTTTCCCCGATTCATCCCTGTTTATGGACAGGCGCACCCAGTCGGTGTCTGCGGGAAGGGGCAAACGGGCCGAAGCCGCCTCCTCTGCGGGCCGGGACGGGGACGGAGGAGGCGGCGCCCGGTTCCCGGGCGGCAGAGCCGGCGGTGGCGGGGCCGGGCGTTTCCCGAATGCCCGGGAAAACCCGATGCAGGCGCGTAGCAGTGAAGGAGCGGCGGCGAATTGGGGGATATAGTCCGCGGGGCAGACAGGAAGTTCCAGGTCAAAAAATAATTCGCTGGAACGGAAAAGGTGGAAACGCATACTGAAACCCGCAAAAATATTGTCATAGGAATAGTCCAGGGGTTCATCCCCCACGGGATAGCGCAGGGCAAGTGTCTGATATCCGCCCGAGAAACCCACATCAATGCTGCCCGCTGTAAAAGTCATGCCGCCGCCTGTTTTCAGCCAGTCGCTGGCAATAGCGACCCCGCCTTCGGCGCCCCGGACAAAGGTCCGGTAACTTCCCCACGCGTCAAGGGCGAACCAGCCGCGCTTCAACCTGACCCGGGCCTCGTACAGGTCCTGCAAGAAATCGCCCGCCCTGTCCAGCGCCCTGCCCAAAGCGGAATCGAAGCGCGCGCAGGCAGTGACAAGGCCGTCCCGGAAGCTGGTTTTGACTATAAGGGACACGCCGGGACTGAACAGATCGTTTTCCGGGTTGAAGAGACCCACAAAGCCGCCCGCCTCAAAACCGAAAACAGCCCAATCCCCCGTGAACCGCGCCATAAGGCGGTTCAGCAGCAACGGATCGCGATCGAAACCCAGCATAAAACCGAACTCCGGCACGGGATTGTGCGAAAAGCTCAAACCGGCAAGCGGATTGAGCCGGGGCTGCAGGTTTACGCTCCGCTCCATGCCCGTATAAGCGGGGTTAAAGTATGAAACCCCTCCCTCCACACGCACAAGCGAAGGGGCGGAAGCATCGTCCGTAGCCGCGTTGCCGCGGGTTTCTTCATCCGCCGTTCCGGCGGGCGCACAAAACAAAAAAGCAGCCGCAACGAAAAAAACTGCCGGGAAACGCAGTCTCCTATTCGATAACATTGATAATTATTACGGCGCCGCCGCCGCCATTCGAGCCGGAAGAGCCGCCCCCAGGATCATCATTTGCGGAACCGCGCACCCACACCGCGTACCGGGCCTTTTGTTTCGCGTATTCCAGATTCACGATTTTTTCCCCAACATCCTCAAATACATAGGCAAGGGAGGAAGCCCCCGTCCCCAGATGCGTCTCCTCCCCGCCTTCCCCGATGCGTATATCGACTTTTTCTATCGGGACGGGCGTCGTTTCCCCGTTCGAATGTACCGCCATAACGGAAAGATCCTTAAACCGGTTAAATTCACTCTTTACAGGATATTCCCGTTTTACCGGAACAGGTATCAGCGTCGCAACGTCCTCGCTTTGGGGCGGGAGCGCGTAATTGAATATGCCGTCGCCAGTCAGGGAACTCCCGCACGACACAAAGACGCCCGACCCAGCCGCAACTATCAGCGCGGCCGCAAACACCGCTGTCCTGCCCGCATACCCAAACATACTGTCAGTCTCCCCCCCTCCCGTTACAAGCGGTACTGTAAAGGGGCGCCTGTTTTCTCCGACAGGCGCCCGCTGCCGCAACTCCCTGCGTTGGAAGGCGCGCTTACTCCGTGATGACTATCTGCGCTTCTTCCGTAGTTTCTTTCGGATCCCCGATTTTTACCAGCACACGGGCTCCCGAACCCGTCGCTCCGGTGTCAAACGCATTTAAATCAATGCCGCTTCTGACGCTCCAGACGCTTCCGGCACCCAAACAAAACGCACTGTAACTGAAGGAGGTGTAGATGTAGGCATAGGTATTAGTCTCCACAGGAATACTGGACACATCCAACACGTAAGGTATCTCCAGGGAACCGGCGGCGCCAGTTATAGTCAGTGACGCCGGCGGGGCTTTAACCGGCAAAAACCCTTCGACGAGGGGTTTTAACCACAACTCCGCTTTTACCAGGGTCAACCGATCGCTTGTTCCATTGCTATCCCCGGCGTCAATCAACGCCGCAATCTGATTGGTTTTCACCTTCACCTCCAAATCATCGCCACTGTCCCTTGTTATAAACGACATCCAGGGGACATCCTCCGGTATGGTTGTATCACGAAATTGCACCGCTACGGGAGTAAAGGAAAAAGTGGCGCCCGTCCCTGCGCCAACTATTGGAGTCGAAGATTCGCCTGTG
>JAIROB010000147.1 GCA_031257695.1 Treponema sp.
GAAGAAGCGGACGCCCTCGACGAGCTTTGGACCAAAACCACGCCGCCCTTGAAGCATGGACAAGGCGGGTTTTTCACCCGGCAGCGCGATCTGCTTGCCGCCCTTGACCAGGTATCGGCCGAGTATATCCGATCCCAGGCGGAAGCGCTCCACCAGTCCCCCGCCGAAATCATCGCCGCCCTGGTTCGCAAAGAACTGGCCGCTGCCATTTGAAATCATAACGCTTCCGCTCCTTTCCTCATTGTCAAAACGGTGTTAGTCACCCTAATGCCGCCTGCCAAAGATACTGCGGAAAAACAAAACCACCGCATCCCGGACCCGCTTGAAAATATTCCCCTCCCCAATGTCCTCTTCCGTAATCAGGGGGATGCGCCGCAGTTCCCCCTCCTGGTCGATGAGCGTCAGCGCCCCTAATTCGCTGCCCCGCTCAAGGGGCGCGATCAGGGGATCCTCCAGCATAAGCTCCCAGCGGAGGTTGTGGCCCCGGTTGGCAAAGGTGGTAAAGGGGAGGGGCTCGGCGGGAACGGCCCCGGTCCAGTTGCGGGCGCCCTTCCATATGCGGACCCGCGGAATGTCCGGCTGGGGAGGCCGCAGGGTTTTAAAGTGTTTAAAGCCCCACTCAAGGAGCTTCCTTCCGTCTTCGTCCCGGATACGATCCCCCCGGTAAACGGGGGCGCCCAGAATCACCGCCAGGAGCCGGGTGTCCCCCCGCGCCGCGGTGAGGGCTATATTGTAGCCGGCCTCGTCAATGTACCCCGTCTTGAGGCCGTCCACCCCCTCCACCACGCCGAGGAGGCTGTTGTGGTTCCGCTGCCGCCAGATACCCAAGCGGCTGCGAAGTTCCGGCAACACGTTCTGCGGCAGGGGGTAGGCGAATTCCATCACCGAGTGAAAATCCCGGAGGCTGTCCGGGTGGCGCCGCAGGTATTCCCTGCAGAATAAAGCGAATTCCATGGCGGTGGTCCGGTTGTCTTCGGATATTCCCGAGGGCTCCACAAACAGGGTCTCCTCCATGCCCAGCCGCCGGGCTTCGGCATTCATGCGGGCCACAAAGCCCTGCGTCGTGGGGCTGAACCGCAGCGCCACCGCCACGGCCGCGTCGTTCCCCGAGGGGACGGCCAGCCCCAGGAGCAGTTCCCGGAGGCTCACGATCTGCCCCTCCGCCAGATGCATCAGGCTGGACCGGGGCGGCTGGTTTATTTCCCAGCTTTCCGGCGGGAGCGGCACAATTTCATCCAGCGCGGCCCGGCCCGCCTCCGCTTCCTCCAGGGCGATATGCATGGTCATCAGTTTGGTCAGCGAGGCCGGGGGAATGGGGGCGTTGCCGTTTTTCACATACAGCGCCGTCCCGGTTGCCGCGTCGATCAGCGCCGCGGCCGCGGAGACGATATCCGGCGCGTCCTCCACGGGCGAGCCGGGGGAAAGCTCCTGGCTGAACAGCGCCGGGGGAGCGAGCAGCAGCAACAGCGCCGCAAGACGCGCCGCGGATCCCATGGCCGCTTAGAATTCCGCCTGCCCTACCGCCCTGGGGTAGGGGATCACGTCCCGGATATTTGCCATGCCGGTAAGGTACTGGAGGAGCCGCTCAAAACCCATGCCGAAACCGGAGTGGGGCGCGGAACCGTAGCGGCGCAGGTCCAGGTACCAGCCGTAATCCCCTGTGTCCATGCCCGTGTCCCGGATCCGCCTTTCCAGCCGTTCCAGGTTGTCTTCCCGTTCCGACCCGCCGATGATCTCCCCCAACCGGGGGACCAGCACGTCCATGGCGCGCACCGTTTTGCCGTCGTCGTTCATTTTCATGTAGAAGGCCTTTATATCCTTTGGATAGTCGGTGACGATCACCGGCCCTTTGACCGCCTTTTCGGTGAGGAACTTTTCATGCTCGCTCTGGAGATCGCAGCCCCAGTAGGGCTTGAACTCAAACCCCGCGGAGGGGCCCGCTTTTTCCAGCTCCGCCACGGCGTCGGTGTAGCTCATAGAGGTAAACCGGGAATCCGCCACCGATACGAGGGTGTCGATAAGCCCCTTTTCGATATGGGCGTCGAAAAAGGCCAGGTCCGCTTTGCACTCCTCAAGAGCGGTTTTTAAAAGATATTTGAGAAAATCCTCCGCCAGGACCATGTTTTCCTCCAGCCCGGCAAAGGCGATCTCGGGCTCCACCATCCAAAACTCCGCCAGGTGGCGGGTGGTGTTGGAGTTTTCCGCCCTAAAGGTGGGGCCGAAGGTGTAAACCCGACTGAGCGCCAGGGCATAGGTTTCCGCCTCCAACTGCCCCGACACGGTGAGGTGGGTCCGCTTGCCGAAAAAGTCCCTGTCGTATTCAGGGGGCTTGCCGGAACGGGCCAGCGCGTCCAGGTCCAGGGTCGTCACCTGGAACATGGCCCCCGCTCCCTCGGCGTCGTTGGCCGTGATGATGGGGGCGCTGAAATACTGAAAACCCCGCTCCTGGAAAAACTGGTGAACCGCAAAGGCCAGGCGGCTCCGCACCCGTGCCGCCGCGCCGAAGGTGTTGGTCCGCGGCCGGAGGTGGGCTATCTCCCGCAAAAACTCCAGGGAATGACGCTTTTTTTGCAGGGGATACGCGGGCAGGTCCCCGGCTGCTTCCGCGGGCGCGTCCCCGATGATCCGCAAGGCCGCGGCGGCCACTTCCACGGCCTGCCCCGAAGCCGGCGACGGGACCAGTGCTCCCCGCGCTTCCACTGCGGACCCGGTGTTCACCGCCGCCAGCGCCGCTTCCAGATCCGCGGACAAACCCGCGCTGCGGTCGAACGCGCACTGGATTCCGTTGAAGCAGGACCCGTCGTTCACTTCAATGAACACCAGATTTTTCAGGTTCCGTTTGGTCCTGACCCAGCCCTGAACGACCACCTCCTGGGCCTCCGCTTTCGCCGCCAATAGTTCCTTAATAAGAAGGTTTGCCATGGGAAAAGCATACACGAAAAAGCCCCCCCTGGTGAAGCCGGCGCTCGCGCGTCCGGGGCTTCGTTGAGGGCGGATCTTTCCCTTGGAAAAGATGCCAGGCGGCTTTAAGACGGCGTTTGGCGCGGCTCAGGGCGGTTTAGCCCCGATTAGCCGGGCGCAGGGGTCGGGGGAGCGGGGGAAACGGCGGAAAACCGGGGGGCGCGGCCTCGTTTCCGCCTATGGGGTCTGTCCCTGTGCTCCGCCCAGGCCCCAAGCACCGCCTCAGCTCCCACATCCGCCGGAGCCTCCCCCTCCAGTATCGCCGACCAATACCGGTCCCCCCAGATATGCCCCGTCCGCCCCGTCAAAGCGTTGTACCGCTGGGCGAAGGTCTGTTTCAGCCACTGCATGATAGCCGGAAGCTCCAACCCGTCCTCCGGCTTAATGTAGAACCTAAGCTGGTCCGCGCCAAACCGGAGGCCCCGAACCTGGAAAGCGAAGCGGAGCGTGGTTTCCCGGAAAACCCCGGAAAAAAGGGCGGCGGCCCCGGGCAGGCTGAGGATCTGCTCCCGGTTGTTGATGTGGGAGCGGATCTCATACCACACTCCCTGCGCTAATATACGTTTCTGTCTCATACCCCCTCTACGGGGGCGAAACGCTGTTTTGCTTTAGTCGAAGTGACAAATGTCACCCCCCTATGGACCCCCTCGCTCAGTTTCAGCGCTGTCCCGAAAACCCAACGGGCCCATAGGGGGGCGCAGCCCAATAGCAGAAATAGGTCAAATTTAGTACACTGGAGCCTGTTCCAGACCCCCGGGTTTTGGGAAAGGCCGATATTCATATGAGGAGTCTATGAACATGAAACCCGGTGTTTTCCGCTTTATGCGCCTCCCCCTGATCCTCCTTGCGGGCCTTTTGGCCGCCTGCGGGGGGAAATCCGGCGGCGCGGGCCGGGCCGACGACCGGCCGGTCCTGGTGGTGAGCATCCTTCCCCAGAGCTACTTCGCGTCCCGTATCCTGGGGCCGGACGGGGGGGCGCGGATCATGACCCTGGTCGGTCCCGGACAAAACCCCCACAGCTACGAACCCACCCCCAGGCAGATGGCGGACCTCGCCGCGGCCCGGGCCTGGGTTTTGTCCGGCACGGAGTTTGAGATAAGCCTCCGGCCCAAGGTGGAGGCGCTTTTTCCCCGGCTCATCATTATTGACGGAACCGCGGGGGTGCGGTTCAGGACTTTGACCGCACGAGAAGCGGAGAACGACGGCCATGACGGCGAGGAGGCCGGTCATGACGACGGCATAGACCGCCATACCTGGCTGGGGCACAAACCCGCGCGGATCATGGCGGGGCATATACTGGCGGCCTTATACGAGATTGACTCCCCGGGGGAAGCGTCCTACCGGAAGAACTACCAGGCGCTGATCTCCGACATGGATCAGGAATTCGGCGCCCTGCGGGAAAAGCTCTCCCCCCAGCGGGGAAGGGTGGTGTTTGTGTACCATCCGGCGTTCGGCTATTTCCTGGACGAATTCGGCATCATCCAGGAGGCGGTGGAAATTGACGGAAAAGAACCCACCCCCAGAGCATTGAACGGCCTCATCGAAAAGGCCAGGCGGGAACGGGCCGCGGCCGTTTTTGTTCAGGCCCAGTTTCCGGTAAATACCGCCAAAACCGCGGCCGAAGCTGCCGGGGCTGTTTTGGTCCCCCTGGACCCCCTGGCCCCGGACTGGCTCGCCAATATCCGGCTCATGGGGGAAGC
>JAIROB010000129.1 GCA_031257695.1 Treponema sp.
ATTAACCGGGACGCGGATTTTTCGGTGGATGAACGGCGGGATGAAGATTTTATTGAGGCCATGGAGGAGGTTATCGAAGGGCGGTCCCGCTCTCCGGTGGTCCGCATGACCTATTCCGCGGGCAGCGGGCGCCTGAAGGAAGAACTGGCCCGGCGCATGGAGCTTGAGGAACAGGATCTCTACGAACACGGATGCCCCATGGATCTAAAGGGGCTCATGGAACTGGCCTCTGCCCGGGGTTTTGATTCCCTGCGGGGGAAACCCTGGAAAATTTACAATAATATAGCGTTTAGCGAAGACGAGCCTGTCTGGGACCGCATAAGCCAACGGGATGTGCTGGTCCACCTTCCCTACGAATCCTTTGATCCCGTGGCCCGGTTCTTCCTTGAGGCAGCGACGGACCCCGATGTAATTTCCATAAAAACCGCCCTGTACCGCACCAGCGGCAATTCGCCGGTTGTCAAAGCCCTGGAGCAGGCCGCGCTGAACGGCAAGAACGTGACCGCGGTGGTGGAGTTGAAGGCGCGGTTTGATGAGGAGCGGAACATAAGCTGGGCGAACCGGCTGGAAAAAGCCGGGGCGCTGGTGGTCTACGGCATTGCCCGGCTCAAGGTTCACGCCAAAATAAGCATGGTGATACGCCGGGAGAGCGAAGGCATTAAGCGGTACGTGCATCTGTCCACGGGGAACTACAACGACAGAACCGCCAGGCAGTACGAGGATCTGGGGCTGTTTACCGCCAGGGAGGACATTGCCGCGGACGCGTCGGTGTTTTTCAATATGCTCACCGGGTATTCTGCGATACTGTCCATGCGGACCCTGGTTATGGCCCCCGCGTTTCTCAAACGGCGGCTCATAGAACTGATAGAGCGGGAAGCGAACAGGTCAAGCCGGGAGCATCCCGGCAGGATCATTGCCAAGATGAACGCCCTGGCGGACCCGGATGTCATTGAGGCGCTGTACAGGGCCTCCAATGCGGGGGTGCGGATCACCCTGGCGATACGGGGCATCTGTATGTTGATCCCCGGCCTTGCGGGGCTTTCGGAAAACATCGCCGTAATCAGCGTGGTCGGCCATTACCTGGAACATTCCAGGGCGTACTACTTTGCCAACGGCGGCTCCGGGGAATACTACCTCGCCAGCGCCGACTGGATGCCCCGCAACCTGGAGCGCCGGGTAGAATTGATGTTTCCCGTGCTGCAGGAGGATATTAAGGAGCGGATTCGCGATATTTTGGATGCCTATTGCAGGGATACGGTTCAAGCCTGGAAACTGAATTCCGGCGGTTCCTGGAGCAGGCTGTCCCCCGCCCGGGGGGAGAAGCCCTTTTCAGCCCAGGAGTATTTTTTGTCCCGGGCCGCAAAGGCCGGGGAAACCCTCCGGGCGCCCAGGCGGGAATTTGTGGTGCGCCGCAGTCTCCCTGCGGGCATGGGCGAAGAAGCCCCCAATTAGGGAAGCCATGAAACGAATAGTGTTAAAGCCCGGCGAGGAGGGCCGTATCCGCGGGGGCCATCCCTGGGTGTACGACAACGAGGCGGCAGGCATACTTGACAGCAGCGGCCGGGACGCGGCGCTGCTGCCCGGCGAGATAGCCGATGTGGAAAGCAGCCGGAAGGAGTACCTGGGCCGCGCCCTGGTTAATCCCGCCTCAAGGATCATCGCCCGGATCTACAGCCCTTCCAAAGAGGGCCTGGACAGGGGCTTTTTTAAACGCCGGATCAGGGAAGCCGTAAACCGCAGGCTGGACGCGGGTTTCGACCTGGGAAGGGAATCGGCCCGGATCGTGTTTGCGGAGGCGGATTTTCTTCCGGGGCTCATCGTGGACCGCTTTGTGGGCTGGCCCTTCGGCGGGCTTGAAGACGCGGCGCTGCCCTTAGCCTTTGACGCGGCCGCGGCGGCGCTGGGGCCGCCCCTGTCCTGGCTGGCGGTTCAGTTTCTCGCCTGCGGCATGGATTCCCGCCGGGAGGAAATTCTTTCGGCGCTGGAAGAAACCCTGTCCGCCCCCCTGGGATCAGACTGGGGCACAACCCTGGGAGCTCCCCAGGGCATAGTCGAAAGGTCCGCAAAGGCGCGGGAGCTTGAGGGGCTGCCCTTGCGGGAGGGTCTTGTCCGGGGCAGCCTGGGCGCCGGGGGGATCCTCATCTTTGAGAACGGCTTCCCCTTTTTGTTGGACCTGCTGGAAGGGCAGAAGACCGGGCATTTTCTGGATCAGAGGGACAACCGCCTACGCGCCGCGGGGTTTGCCGCGGGAGGCCGGGTTCTGGACGCCTGTTCCTATACCGGCGGCTTCGGCATCCACGCCGCCCGGCTGGGCGCGGCGCAGGTGATCTGTGTGGACCTGTCCGCGGCAGCGCTGGAGACGGCCCGGAAAAACGCCGCCCTGAACGGAGTCGCCGGCAGGCTTGCTGTGGCGGAAGCCGATGTGTTTGAGTATCTGCGGGCGGCGGAGCGGAACAGGGAGCGGTTTGACCTCGTCATCCTGGACCCCCCGGCTTTTGCCAAAACCCGTTCCGCCCTGGGGGACGCCCTGCGGGGTTACCGGGAGATCAACCTCCGCGCCATTGCCCTGCTGAATCCCGGGGGCGTTCTGGTAAGCTGTTCCTGCAGCCAGGCGCTGGACGACATCCGGTTCCGCTACATGATAAGCGGAGCCGCGGCGGACGCGGGGAGGCGGCTTGTGATGCTGGATTTCCGCCACCAGGCAGCGGACCACCCTGCGCTGGTGGGCTACGGCGAATCCCTCTACCTCAAGTGCGGGTTCTACCGGGCGCTAGGGTAGGGCAGCCCCGGCATTCACTTTGGCGCTTTCAAGGAATACTATATGTATATAAATGCTATAAAAATTATCGCCGGAATAGTGTTATCGGCGATATTTTTCGCAAACAATTATGTGCTCTTTAACCTGACCTATGTGTTTACGTTTCTGGTTATGATATTATATACTTTCTTGACAAAGAATTCCATAAAGAAAAAAGTAGCATTGGCAATAATTTATTTAATGATCATGGTGTTCCAGATTGTGTATAATTCATTGGTCATTTTTTCCGAAGACAACAGCTTGTTCGATTCCGTCCTGAGGAGATTGATTGGAATACTATTTGTTTTAATACCCCCTCTTGCCGGCAGAATATTTTCAGACCATAGAAAAGAGAAATTTTACCTGCCTTCAGCGCAGGACTTAGGGGCGCTGACCTTTAACGAAATAGTTGAAAATATAAACAGGGTTAAGGAGATAATAGAAAAGGGGCAGGAAAATTTATCAAAAGAGAAAATTGAGGAATTATTAAAGGATATTCCGCGCCATGACTCTTTTCGCTATATTAACAAGGGAAGCCTTGCCCAGGAGTATTTTGATTTGGCATATAAAACGATAGACGATCAAAATATTTACATTGTTATTTCAAACACCGGAAGCCCCGCCAGTGAAATTATCTCGATGTTTACAAGAAAACAGTACAATCACGCGTCCCTGTCCTTTGACAGGGAGCTGAAAACAATAATAAGCTACAATGGCGGGGAGCGGGTATATCCCCCGGGGTTGAACATGGAAATGATGCAATATTTTAACAAAAAGAAGGATTCTTCAATTATTGTGTATAGCATGGCAATAGGGGCTGAAAAGAAACGAAAAATCATTGATAAAATAAACGAGATCAATAAACAGGGGAACGCTTATAATTTATTGGGGCTTGTGTTTAAGTTTTCATTTAAGCCCAATATAATGTTTTGTTCGCAGTTTGTGTACAAAATGTTAAAAGAAGCCGGGGTAAATCATTTTGAGAAAAAGGAAGGGGAAATAAAGCCGACGGATTTAATAGAAATGGATTATTACAGGAAGCTGCAGTACGAATATGAGATAAAATTTAATGAAGCATAGGATACGATTCCTTTCCGGTGGTATTTTCGCCATGCTCAAGGGACCGCCGCTCCCTGGTTGAGCCTCTGTATGGGCTGGGCCAGGGCGCGGAGCCGCACCACCCTGCCGCCGCCGTAGGCCCGGTACCGCTCGCCGTCGTCGGAGAAGGCCGAAGCCTGCTCGCCGGGGAAGGGGGGGTAGCGGTTTTGGGACCAGACCAGGGAGGGGTCGGAGAGCGCCGTTTCAGGACGGGCGCTGTTAAAGTAAATCAGGGATTCATGGACCCCCCGTTCGCCCAGGGGGGCCTCGTCGGTGCTTTGGAGGTAGCGGATAACCCCTTTCACCGGATCCACCGACTGGATTACGGCGGAATGGACCATGCCCCCCGATGAGCCCCGGAAAAGGAGTATGTCCGCGGGGCGGAGGTTTCGGATTTCGTCTTTTACGGAGAGTATTTCCCGGCTCCGGGAGTTGAAAAACCAGGTGCCCACATAATAGGAAACATCCCCCCCGTTGCCGCCCACGGCCCGGCGTAAGGCCCGGCCCAGATCGAGGCCGCCCTTCTTTGCCACATAGTCGAGGATGTGCCAGACAAAGCCGGAACAGTCCATGCCTGTCCAGCCTATGCAGTAAAGGTAGTTGTACACATCGGCTTCGGCGATCCCCCGGCCGTCCACAAGCACATAGGGGCGGTGGGGCAGGCCCCGGTAGGCGCCGGCCTTCATCCGGGCAAGGTCAAAGATATCCTGGGAATAGCTCCAGGTTTTAGTGGGAATATCGAGGATCATCACCTTTTCCCTGCCGTCCGAGAGGGTTTCCATATAGCTTTGAAAATCATCGCCGTCCAGGGTTTCGGTGATACTCTGCCAAAGGCTGGCGGGGTCCGCCTTGCCGCCGCCGAGAAATTCCCAGGATCGTTCCGAAAGCTGGTCCCGCTCGTTGTTCTGGGCAAAGGGCATACGGAGGTTCATCACCCTGCCGTCCAGTATCCAGGTCCTAAAGCACTGCCGGTAGGCCGCTTCAATGACGCTTTCAACGCCGCCCCCCCAGACCAGCGCGGGGTCCGCGAAAGCAGCGAGGTTCCGCCGGGTTTCTTCATCCGCAAAAGGGGCGGCAATGATTACGAGCCATAGGGCGCACAAAAAAACAAACCTTCTTCCCATAACAGCCTTATCGCAACTATACTCTTACTTATCGGATATATCGACCGGTTTATGCGCGAATACAAGGAGGTTCCAATCAAACCATGGAACGGAGCGTGACAAAGACTTTTGGGATTTTGACCGCCGGGGGGGACTGTCCGGGGCTGAACGCCGCCATCCGGGGGGTGTGCCGGGCCGCCTACGACCGGTATGGCATGACCGCGGTGGGGATTGCCAACGGTTACCGGGGGCTCATCGACGAGGAGTGGCGGATGTTGAGGCCGGTGGACTTTATGGGGATCCTGACCCGGGGCGGCACCATCCTGGGGACCAGCCGGGAGAAGCCCTTTAAAGCCCGCCCCCGGGATGATGACAATATTGAGGAGGACAAGGTAGGGATAATCAAAAAAAATTACCAGAAACTCAACCTGGACTGCCTGGTAACGCTGGGGGGGAACGGTACTAACACCACTGGCTACCTCCTGGCCCGGGAGGGCTTGAATGTGGTGGGCCTCCCCAAGACCATAGACAACGATATTGTGGGGACCGACCGCACCTTCGGCTTCCACTCCGCCCTGTCCATCGCCACCGAAGCGATTGATCGGCTCCACTCCACCGCCAAGAGCCACGGCCGGGTGATGATCATCGAGATAATGGGCCACAAAACAGGCTGGCTTTCCCTCTATGCGGGAATTGCCGGCGGCGGGGACATCATCCTCATCCCGGAAATCCCCTACGACATTAAAGCCATTGCCCGGCACCTGGAAAAACGGACCGCCGCGGGCAGCGGCTTTTCCATTGTGGTGGCGGCGGAGGGGGCCCTGTCGGTGAAGGAGGCGGCCATGGACAAAAAAGAACGGAAAAAATACCGGGAACAAACCGCTTCCCCCTCCATAGCCTACAGGCTGGTCCGGGAGATTGAGGCGGAAACGGCCCTGGAAACCCGGGCCACGGTCCTGGGCTACATCCAGAGGGGGGGCATACCCAGCGCCTCGGACCGGGTCCTGGCGACCAGTTTGGGCACCGCCGCGGCGGATCTTCTGGCCCGGGGCGATTACGGCAAGATGGCCGCGCTCCAGGGGGACCGCATCGGCGCGGTGGACCTCAGCGTCCCCGCGGGAAAGGCCAAAACCGTGCCCGCGGATCATTACATGGTCGACACCGCCCTGGCCGTGGGGACCTGCATGGGTATTTAAGGGGCTCCGGCGGCGGGAAAGCGCAGGGTAAAGCGGGCGCCCGCGTTCGGGGCGCTTTCCACCTCGATCTTCGCGCCGTGTATGAGCGCTCCGTGCTTGACGATGGAAAGCCCCAGGCCGGTGCCCCCCGCATCTTTGCTGCGGCTTTTGTCCACCCGGTAGAACCGCTCAAAAATACGCTTCTGCTCAGCGGGGCTGATCCCTATTCCCGTGTCGGCAACGCTCAATAGTATTTCTGTTTTTGTCTTTTGTATGCCCACCACAATGCTGCCCCCCTGCTTGTTGTACTTTACCGCGTTATCCAGCAGGTTAAAGATCATTTCATCCAGGATATGGGGCGCCCCGGAGATTTTGGCGTTCTCCCCTTCCAGGGAAATATAGAGAAGGCGGTCCGCCGCGGCGGGGGCAATGCGGTCCACAATATTCCTGGCAAAGGGGAGCAGATCTATTTCCTCTTTTTCAGGACCGGCGCCCGCCGGCGCGCCCTTCTCTCCTTCATCGAACCGGGAAAGCAAAAGAATGTCGTTGATAAGAGCGATAAGCCGCTGGGTTTCGTTGTAAATCTTTTCGGCAAAGGGAAGCATATCCTCCGGTTTTACCAGGCCCCCGGCCATAATTTCCGCTCGCCCTGAAATTGCCATGAGGGGGGTTTTCAGCTCATGGGAAACATTGGCGGAAAATTCCCGCCTCAGCCTTTCCCGGTCCTCCCGCTCGGTCACGTCCAGAATTACCAATACTGCGCCGGGAACGGCGTTGCTGTCCGTGACGGGGTTGGCAAAGACCTGCAGGCGTCCCGCGGGCATTGACAGCAGGGTTTCCGCGGCGGTCCCCGAAAGCGCCGTTTCCACCGCCCGGCGGAATGTTTCTTCCCGCCGGATGACCAGCACGTTCTTGTTTTCGATATTTTCCTGATGTATGTCCAAAAGTTCCAGGGCGCTTTTATTGCAGGACAGTATCGTTCCTTCGCCGTCCAGAACGATGAGCCCCTCCCGCATATTGTCGGTGATGGCGGTAAACTCAAGCTGTTTTTTCCGCTGTTCCGCAATCTGCGCCGCTATCACGTCGTTTTGTTTTTTCATGCGGGACAACAGGGGGGTAAGCTCCTCGTAGGTGACGTTGTTTTCGGGGCTGTCAAGATCAAGCTCTATGATGGAACGTACCAGGGTTCCGGTTATGCGGGAGCCGATTTTCAGCGCCGCCAGAAAAACAGCCAGGGCAATGCCGAGGGTAAGAAAGGCGATCCTGGCCAGGGAAACCAGTATGCTGTCCGTGGTCCTGGCCAGGCGCAGCGCCGTGCCATCCCGCAGCCTAAGGGCATAGTAATAGGTCTGCTTTGCCATGGTTTGCGAAAACCGGGTCGCCTCCCCCGCGCCGGTTTGCAGGGCGCTCTGAATTTCCGGTCTGGACAGGTGGTTCTCCAGATCTTCCGCCACGGCGTCGGTGTCAAAAAGCGCCCTGCCGTCCGCGGCGATCAGGGTAACCCGGGTGGACAGGGCGGCGTTGTCCGGCCTGTCCAGGGTCCGCAAAAAACCGGCCCCGGAGGATTCCACCGCGGCGCGGATATAGCCGGACTCGGCGGCAACGCTGCTCCTCATCATGCGGGAGTAGTCCCAATACAGGACAAGCTGAATGCACAGGGCGGTCAGCAAAATTGAAGCCCCCGCCATGGCGCAAACGAACATAAGGATGGCGCGTTTCACTGCGGCGCCTCTATTTTGTAGCCCAGGCCCCGGACGGTGTGAATTAAGGCGCCGCAGCTTTTCAGCTTTGTCCGCAAGGTCAGGATGTGGGTGTCCACCGTCCGGGTTTCCAGGGCCTGGGCATGATCCCACACAGCCTGGAGAATCCGTTCCCGGGAAAGGACCACCCCGGGGTTGCTTAAAAGATAGGCCAGCAGGTCAAACTCCTTGAGGGTAAGGGTAATTTCCTCCCCTCCGGCAGTAACGGTGTGGCGGGGAATGTTGACCCGCAGGCCATCCAGGGAGTATTCCTCCCTGCCGGCATTGGCGGAGGAGGCGCGGCGCAAAAGGCTTCTCACCCTGGCCATCAACTCCATCATGCCCGCGGGCTTTGCCATATAATCGTCCGCGCCGGAATCAAGCCCCAGAACCTTGTCGTATTCCGCTCCCCTGGCGGTGAGCATTATGACGGGGATTTTTTTCGTGGACTCCCGGGAGCGCAGTTTCTTTAACAGGGCAAGGCCGTCCTCCCCGGGAAGCATAATGTCCAGGATTATCAGCGCCGGAGCTTGCTGCCCCATGGCGTCAAAAAAATCGCCACCGCCGGAGAATCCCTTTGCCTGGAAGCCTGAATGCCGCAGGGTGTACAAAACCAGATCACGGATGCTGTCGTCGTCTTCCACCAGATACACCAGGGGATTCATCGACGCGTCCCGGTGATGGAGTACTCAACCCATTCGGCAATATTGGTCGCATGGTCGCCGATACGCTCAAGGTATTTGGCTATCATGCATAGATTGAGGCACATTTCCCCATGGCCGCTGTCTTTGGCTATCAGGGAAATTAACTCTTTTTTTACCCTGGCGAAGTAATCGTCCACCACATCGTCGTAGGCCATAACTGCCAGCGCCTGGTCCAGATCCGCCGCCACAAAGGCATCCACGCTGTCGGTGAGCATTTTTGCGGCGGCCTCCGCCATATCGTGGATGGGGACCAGGGTCAAAAGCGTTGGATCGCTGATAAAGCGGGAAAGCTCGGCTATGTCCGCGGCCTGATCGCCGATACGCTCCATGTCGGTGATCATCCGCTGGGCCGCGGTAATTTGCCGCAGGTCCCCGGCCACCGGCTGTTCCCGCAGCAGCAGGCGCAGGGAGGAGGATTCAATTTCCCGTTCCTTTATGTCGATTTCTTTTTCTATGTCCCAGACCTTTTCCCGCAGGCCCTTGTCCCGGCTGCTCAAGGATCGTATGGCCTGGGCAATGGCGTCCTCGCAAAGGGCGCCCATGCGAATAAGTTCGGTGTGCAACTGTTCAAGGTGTTTATGATATGCTTCCCGCATCAGCCAAATCTCCCCGTAATATAATCTTCCGTCCGCTTGTCGGCGGGCATGGAAAAAATTGTTTCCGTTGGGCCGTATTCCACGATTTCGCCAAGGAGAAAAAAGGCTGTTTTGTCGGAAATTCTGGCCGCTTGCTGCATATTATGGGTAACAATAACTATAGTGTAGCGGTTTTTGAGCCCCTCCGCAAGATCCTCTATTTTTGAGGTGGAAATGGGATCCAGCGCGCTGGTGGGCTCGTCCATGAGGAGAACCTCGGGATCCACCGCCAGCGCCCGGGCTATGCAGAGCCGCTGCTGCTGGCCCCCGGAAAGGGAGAGGGCGTTTTTTTTAAGCCGGTCCTTTACCTCGTCCCAAATTGCCGCCGCCTTGAGGGAGGCTTCCACAACTTCGTCCAGCTTGACCCGGGACTTTACCCCGTGGGTCCGGGGGCCGAAGGCGATATTGTCGTAGATGCTCATGGGAAAGGGATTGGGTTTTTGAAACACCATGCCCACCCGTTTCCGCAGCAGGGTTACGTCCATTCCCGCGTACACGTCCTCGCCGTCCAGCAGCACGGATCCGGTGATTTTGCAGTCCTCCACCAGATCGTTCATACGGTTTATGGTTTTAAGCAGGGTCGACTTGCCGCAGCCCGAAGGGCCTATAAAGGCGGTTATTTCCCGTTCCCCGATCATGAGATCGAGATCCTTCAAACAGTGATACGCGCCGTAGCTCAGATTAAGGCCCCTTATGGCTATTTTGTCCGTCAATTTTGCTCCCCGGTGTTTGTTTTAGTCAGTTTGCCCGCTCCAAACCCTGCCAGCGCGTTGATGCCCACCACAAGCGCCAACAGTATCACTGCGGTCGCGTAGGCCTGGTTTATATACAGCCCCTCGCTGGACAGGCTGTACACGTGGACCGCCAGGGTCCGGGCCGAAGCGAAGGGGCTATCCGGCATTTTCGCCACGGTTCCCGCGGTAAAGATAAGCGCCGCGGTTTCCCCCACGATGCGCCCGATGGAGAGGATTATCCCCGACAAAATCCCCGGCATGGCCGCGGGCAGCACGATGGAAAACACGGTCCGCAGTTTTCCCGCGCCCAGGGCAAAGCTGCCCTCCCGGTACGCGTCCGGGACGGAGAGCAGGGCGTTCTCCGTGGTCCGCATAATCACCGGCAGGACCATGATGGCCAGGGTAAAGGCCCCGGCCAAAAGGGAATAACCCCAGCCAAGAAATATGACAAAGAGGAGCATCCCGAAAAGCCCGTAGATTATTGAGGGGATTCCCGCCAGGGTTTCCGCGGCCAGGCGGACCGCCGTAATTAATCTGCTGCCCCGCTTTGAGTATTCGGCCAGCCAGATTGCTGCGCAGACCCCCACGGGAACCGCTGCCAGCAGCGCCGTTATGGTGATAAGCGCGGTGTTGACCAGGGCGGGGATCATGGAAACATTTTCGCTGGTGTAGCGCGGCTCGAAGAGGCCGGGGGAAAGATTGGGGACGCCCTTTATCAGAATATAGCCCAATAAAAACAGGATTACTATCATGGTAAAAGCCGCCGAAGCAAACACGAAAAATTTGAGAATCCAGGACCGCGGTTTTATCATTTTAAGAGCGTTCCTTAGAAAAGGACAACGAAATGTTAATTATCATAATAAACACAAACAGCGCCACCGCTGTCGCTATAAGGGCCTCCCGGTGGAGGTCCGCGGCGTAGCCCATTTCCAGAACGATGTTGGCCGTAAGGGTCCGCAGCCCCTTGAATACCCCCCGGGGAACAAGCGCCTGGTTTCCCGCCACCATGATAACCGCCATGGTTTCCCCTATCGCCCGGCCTATGCCAAGGACGACCCCCGCGGTGATCCCCCGGGCCGCGGCGGGCAGGACCGCGAAAAAAACCGCCTCTTCGTGGGTCGCTCCCAGGGCCAGGGCCCCTTCGTAATAAGCCTCCGGCGCCGCCCTGATCGAAGTTTCGGAAATGCTGACGATGGTGGGGAGGATCATCATGGCCAGGAGCGCTGACGCGGTGAGGAGGCTTCTGCCGCTGCCGCCGAAGAGCCCCCGCAGCGCAGGAACCAGAACCACCAGCCCGAAGAAGCCGTATATTATTGAAGGGATCCCGGCCATGAGGGAAATAAGGGGGCTGAGGATGCCGTGGAGGCGTTTGCCGCAGTACTTTGCCATAAAGACCGCGGTAAACACCCCCAGGGGCACGCCGAAAATGACGGCCCCGGCGGTAACGTATATGCTCCCCAGTATCATCGGCGCTATGCCGAAGGCGCCGCTTTCCGGCTTCCAGGTTGTGCCCAAGAAAAAGGCCAGGGGGCCGATTTTCCCTATGGCGGGGACCCCGTTGACAAAAAGAAAGACGCAGATGAGCGCCACACAGGTGATGCACACCAGGGCCGACGCCGTAAAAATACCGCGAAGCAGTTTTTCCTTCATTTTATTATATGCTGTTCCAGTCTGTCGATTCGCCGAGGAAGATGGAGCGGACCTGCGCTTTGGTAAGGGCGTTCACAGGATTGCTTTTGTTTACGATGATGGCGATGCCGTCAACGGCAATTTGTATGGGCCGCAGCCCCTTTTCGATTTCCGTGGACTTCAATTCCCGGGAAGCCATGCCGATCTGGCATATTCCGTCAATGGTAGCGTTCATTCCCGTGGAAGAATCGCTCTGCTGTATTTC
>JAIROB010000233.1 GCA_031257695.1 Treponema sp.
GGAAAAGATCACCCCCTCGGATATAGTAGGAGGATGAAGCACACGATGAAAACAAAAGAGCTGGCCCGGCTGGCGGTAATTAAAGGGGCTCTAGACGGTGTCTACACGGTAAAGCAGGCCAACGCCGCCCTGCCGGACTGAAACCGCCTTCGCTCCCGTGCCGGCGAACTTTGACCTTGACACCCTGCTTGCCGCCCAATACAACCGGAAAACGGATAACTGCGGCTGCTTTTCCTTTCACAATTACACTTTCCAGGTTGACAGGACCCCCGGACATAGCTTTAGTGCGTCCCCGCTGACCCAATCGGGTCCATGGGGGGAGCGCTGTCCGGCAGGGCCAGGGCCAGGTCTACTTCGGCCAGGGTCGCTCCCAGGCGGAGCGCGATGGTTTCCGGGGAAAAGCCGTCACGGTAAAGCGCCCGCGCCTGTTCGGCCAGGGGCGTCTTGGGCTTGACCGGATTGGCCGAGCGGACAAACCGGGGCTCAGGGGCGGGCTCTTCCTCCGCGTCTTCGCCGGGACCGGGGCCTTCGCCGGGGCCGGGGGAAGGCGCTGTTCCGGCGGGCGGTTCCGGGGGGCCGACCCGCAGGGTGGACCGGAGTCCCCGGCCAAGCGCGGCATAGGCGCCTTCGGCGCGGGTTCCGCCAGGGGCTCCCGGGGAACCGCTCTGGGGGGCCAGCGCTTCGAGGGCGGCTTCCTGCTTTTCCCGGCGCTCCAGTTCCCGGGCATGGGCCGCAATGCGGCGGTCCAGGGTTTCCAGCATGGACTTGACGGCCGCGGACCTGTCCTCCAGAAGGGTAATGTCCCGGTCCGTTGCCGCGTCTATGCCGGCGATGAGCTTGTTTACCTCCTCCTCAAAGTCTTCCAGGATGCGCCGGGCGCCGGTGCGGCGGCGGAGGTAGCTCAAAAGGTAGATAAAGGAAAAGCCGCAGAGTAGAAGGGCGGCGGCGGAAAAAACAACCGAAAGGGCCATGGCTCACCCGCTTAGATCTATATGCTTCCCCAGCGCCGGGTCATGGATTACCGAAGGGTCCGCCCCGCTTTCCGTATCGTCAGCCGCTTCGCTGTTTTCGCCATAGCCGTCCTTCCGCTGGTCCTCCCGGCCTTTGCGGGCGGAGCGGTCCTTCACATTCTCCGGCCCCTGGCTGACATCCTGGGATTCGTTGACCGACTGGATCCGTTCCTCGGTTTTTTGCTGGATATGGGCGCCCTGGATAGCCTGCTGGAGCTGGAGCCCCTCCTTTTGGTTGGCCTGGGTCTTGCCGACCTTGTCAAGCTGGGAAAAAAGGGCCTGTAAATCAATCGGTTGAATAGCCATCGGTCCCCCTCACGGCTTCCGCCTCGGATTCCTCGTACTTGCTTATCTTTATCAGGCCGTCCCCCAAAATAAAGGTCACCGCCCGGTATTCGGAGCGGACATCCTCTACGGTGTCTTTTATGATTACCTTGACCCCGGGGTACACCCTGGAGGAGGCGGAAACCCGGCCCCGGGCATGGAGGTTGCCCAAAAGATCCTGGGCTTTTTCGATTTCCTCGACGTTCTTTCTCAGATCCGTCAGAATTTCCACCCGCTTTTCATCCAAAACCTGCAGGTACGCTTCCTTATCCTCGGGAAGGGATTTACGCTGCTTTTTAATGTTGATAAGGGTCTGCATATTCAACTTGATTTCCTCAAGCTGTTTTTCCAGAGCCGCCTTGGTTTCCGTAAGCCGGAGAATGAGCTCCTTGGTTTTGGGGTCCACCCCCACTTCGCAAATGGTTTCGGTGCCCGCGGTGGGGCTGCCCAGGATCTTGGCGTTGATCTCCTCGCTGGCCCGCAGCCGGCCCCCCACAATGGTGGCCCGCTTGCCCTGACAGATGATCCGCTTGCCCGCGTCCACCCGGGAATTGATGATGCCGTCCGAGGCGATGACCGTATCCCCCGCTTCAATCACCGTATTTTCGATGAACCGGGCCGCCAGGGTCTTCCCCGTCCGGATAATGCTGCTGCCCTTTCCGGTGATGCCCTGGTGCACAATGATGTCCCCTTCGGCGTCCAGGCCCGCCTTTTCCACGGTTCCCTTCACCTCGATATTGCCCGCAGCCTTGACGGAAAAACCGTCTTCCACATTGCCGTTCACAATAACCGTGCCCAGAAAAATGATGTTGCCGGTCTTGAGGCTCACATTGCCGTCAACGGTATACACCGGCTCCACGTTGATCTTCCCGTTCACTTCCAGCACCTGACCGTTTATATCGGCGACAACGGTGGCGCCGTCCTCCCCCACATGGACATTTTTCCCCAGGGGAAACTCAACATCCCTGCCGTCCCGGGCGGGCAGTTGATTCCCCGTAACGGTTCTGCCGGGAACGCCCTTTTCCGGGGGGATCTTCCTCGCCAGGGTCTGGGCCTCCACCACATTCTGGATGATCTTGAGATCCTTAAAATCGACCCTGCCGTTGGGCCCTTCCCTGACCCGCGCCTTGGACTTGTCCGTCTCAAAGTTGTACCGTATATAGGCGTCCCGCCCGTTCACCGGGGGCAAACCTTCGGCGATCACCACCCGTTCCTTGTATATGGGTTTGTCCGCAAAATCCGCGAGGTACTCCGGATCGATTCCGTAATACACCCTGTTGTTCTTGAGAAAGCTTTGGTAGTTTTCCAGGGTAATGTCGCAGCCCCCCGGTCCGGGAGGCGTAACGTAGAGCAGGGCCTTCATTTCCTGATCCACAATCTCCACGGTCATGGAAGCGTTGTTCTCCGAATGGCGCTGAAAGTCCCCCACCCGGATGTATTCCCCGCCGGCGGCTTTGACCGCCTCGGCTACCAGCTTCTGGTCGTAGTCCGTAACGCCCCGCTATTCCAGGGCGGCCTGGGCCTGGGCAAGGGTCGCCCGCTTCCCGCTGCCCTGGGGGAGGGAAACCTTGAGGAACGCGCCCTCGTAACGCAGCTGCGTAAAAACTTCGCCGTCCCTGTCCTCCACCACGGGAACATCATACTCATAGCCGTCCTCGGCCTCATCGTCTTCGGCGATTTCTTCCTGGACGCTCAGCCTCTGGTAGGCCCTGATCTTCCAGTCCTTCTTCCCCGCTCCCATAAAGCCCGCGGAGCCCCGCTCGGCAACTTCGTATTCAAGCCGCCGGACGGAAAGGTTCAACAGGGTAGCCGCCTGGGCCACCGCCTCTTCCAGGGTGGGCCCCCGGGCTTCCACCGCGCTGATGCTCCGGTCCTGATCCAACTGTTCCTTTACGATTTGCTGTAGCTGGACAAAATCGACCACGGACACACTCCTCCGGCAAGGCTGCGGGCCTTACAAGATCCCTTTGCGGATATTTGTCAGTTTGGCCCGAAGCCGCAGAATAGCTTTTGTGTGCAGTTGGGACACCCTGGACTCGGTTACTTCCAGGACTTCGCCAATTTCTTTGAGGGTCAGATCTTCGTAATAGTACAGCACCAGGATCTTCTTTTCCTTATCCGGCAGTTCTTCAATGGCTTCCACAATGACCCTGCGGATCTCGTCCTTTTCTATGATAACGTCCGGGTTGAGGCTTGAGGGGGATTCAATGCTGTCCCCGATGGAGACCTTGTCGCTTTCATCCCCGGAGAACCACACATCGTTCAGGGAAAGCATGGTGGTGCCGGAAATTTTCATCATGGTTTTGATGAATTCCTTTTCGTCCAGCCCCAGGGAATTGGCTATTTCCTGATCCGTGGCGGTCCTGCCCAGCTGCGCTTCCAGGGCGCCGATGGCTTCCTCCACCTCCCTGGTTTTTTGGCGGACCGACCGGGGGACCCAGTCTATGGTGCGGAGCTCGTCGAAAATAGCGCCCCGGATACGGGTCACCGCGTAGGTTTTAAACTTTACGTTTTTGTCGGGATCAAACTTGTCGATGGCGTCCAGCAGGCCGAAAACGCCGAACCCCACCAGATCGTCAAACTCAACATTGTGGGGCATACCCACCGCGACCTTGCCGGCCACATACTTTACCAAGGGGGCGTATTGCTTAATAAACATCTCACGGATCTTCGGATCCCGGTTTTGACGGTAGGCCTGCCAGAATTCCTCTTCCGTATTCTCTTCCAGGGAATAACCGGCAGGATTATTCCCAAAGATCTTCCCCATGGTTTATCCCTTATTCTCTCGTTTTAAAATAGTCTGGACGGCGGAAGCCATCTCCTTAACATTAAAATCTTCGCCAAGCCCCTGCTTTTTGGACTGGCCGCCCGCTCCGCCTAAAGAACCTGCCGATGCCCCCGGCCCGGCCGCCTCGCCTCCCGCGAAAACAGGCCCGGAGCTAAAAGCCCCGGACATGGCGTCAAGATCCGGCAGCATATCTACCGAATCCGTGTCTCCGGAGGAAAAATCAGGGTTATCGGGCAGCGCGGGTTTTGAAGGCCCCTGCAATTCCTCCTCCGGCGCCCCCCTCTCAGTATAGACGGCTTCGCCGGTCTGGTCCAGAGTGTCCCCGCCGGAAATGCCGGGATTTTCCATAAAATCATTCAAATCATCCCCCGGGCCGCCGGATTCCAGGGAAACGTCCCCGGAGACCTCGCTGTCGTCGCCGATGGAAATGTCCACCTGGGAGCCGAGCGCGGGAACGTCGCCGGCGTCTTCGGACAAAAGCTCCGGCAGGTACAGTTGTATGGCGCCGTAGCCCGCGCTTGCCAGGGCAAAAAACACCGCGGCAAAGATGAACGCCCGGATCAGGAGCAGGGGAAGGTGGGCGCCCGTGACAAGCCCCACCAAAAGCGACAGGACAAAGCCCGCGCCGGCAAAAGCGCCGCTTATCTTGGGGTTAAACATCAGCGCCTTCCCCTAGACCTTGCCGAAAAACCGCTTTATCATGCCGGAAAAGCCGCCGCTTTCCTTAAAATCGCTTTTTTCAAGGCGCCCCACGATATGCTGCACGCATTGAGAAGCCTTGCACCTGGGGTCTATCACCATAAAAGGCTTTTGACGGAGCACCGCATGGGTCACCACGGTGTCGTCGTAGATAAAACCCAGGTAGTCCACCCTGAGGTTGAGGAACTGCCCGGCTATACTGGTCATCCGGTCCGCCACCTTCTTCGCCTCCGCCACGGAGTGGACCCGGTTTACCACCAGTTTAAGCCCCATGTTCAGGCTGTCAATTTCCGTGGCAATGATCTTGATGATGCCGTAGGCGTCGGTGATGGCGGTGGGCTCCGGGGTGGTGATGATCACCGCGTCGTCCGCGGCGGCGACAAAGTCCAGCACATTGTTGGACACCCCCGCGCTGGTGTCGATGATGATAATATCCGCGTTGGACAGGGTGTCCAGCTCATCGATAAAATTCTGCCGCTCCGCCTCGTCCAGGTTGGCGATTTTGGAAAACCCCGAAGCCCCGGCGACTATGGAAATGCCGTACCCCGTATCCGCCATAATTTCCTTCATGGTTTTCTGTTTGCGGATCACGTTGTAGAGGGTCCATTGGGGGATTATGTTGAGCATCACGTGGACATTGGCCATCCCCAGATCCGCGTCCATGACCACCACCTTTTTCCCCAGCCGGGCATAGGCCAGGGCCATGTTTACCGACACGTTGGTCTTTCCCACCCCGCCTTTTCCGCTGGCAATGGTGATGACCCGGGCCCGCCTCCCGTCCTTGGGTTTGCCGGCCGCGGGCTCAGCCTGTTCGGAGCCTTCCTGTTTCTGCCGCATGATCTCCCGTAATTTTTCAGCCTGATCTTCCATTACCTTTCTCCAGCCCCTTCCTTCGAGCTTGTGTTAAGGGGGAACCGCTCCTCAAGCGCCTCCCGGTTTATCAAAAACCCCTCAAGGTTCATTAAAAGACGGACCACGCCGGCCCGGTGGATGTTCTTTTCGACCCCCTGCCCGTCGGTGATGTAGGAAACCGGCTTCCCGTCGGCAAAGAGGGCGCTGATCACGTTGCCCACCCGCATGGTTTCGTCCAGCTTGGTGATCGTCACGGCCTGGTAGTTGAAGGGGGCAAATTGCCGGAGTATCTCCCGGATGTCGCTGAACTTGACCGCGGCGCTTATGGCCAGGTGGGTCTCCGCGGAGGATCCGCAGCCCTCCAGGAGCTGCTTCATCCGGCCCAGCTCCACTGCGTCCCGGGGGCTTTTGCCTATGGTGTCAACCAGGATCAGATCCACATCGTCCTGATAAAAGGCGACGGCCTTCCGAAGCTCCTGGTCGTTGCGAACAAAGACCACGGGGATTTGCATAATGTCCCCGTATTTTTCAAGCTGCTCCATGGCGGCGATGCGGTAGCCGTCTATGGTGATCATCACCACCCGAAAGGGCTTGTTCCCCCAGTCCCTCACCCCGTAGGCCGCGGCCAGCTTCGCGATGGTGGTGGTCTTCCCCACCCCGGTGGGACCCACCAGGACCAGCGTCCGGGGACCCCGCCGGGACGCGCTTCGGGAGGCGTCCGGCCTGTCGGGGTGGATCCGGATGGTCTCCCCTATCCATTCCACCGCCCTTTGCTGAACCGCGTCAAAATCTTCCAGATCCTCCAGGGAAAATTCCTTCCTCGCCCGCTCCAGCATAAGCCTGGTATAGGCCGGGGAGAAATCGTTTTGAAGAAAAAGCTCCTCCAGCCGGCCCAGGGCGGGGTGTTCTTCCCCCTGGGGCCGCGCCGAGGCGTCGATTCTTTCGGTAAGGGCCTTCATTTCGCTGAGGATCTGCTGCAGCGCGGGGTCAGGCTGTCTTGCCTGGACCGGCGCGGCCGCGAGAATCTTCCGCTTCTCCTCCTCAAAATCCAGCATCTGAGCGGAGGCGCCCCCCTGGCCTGCCGGACCGGGCCGGGAGGCGGGGCCCCCAAGCGCGGAGGCGCCGCTGAAAGCCCCGGCGGAATAACGGAAGTCCGAAGCGATATAGCCCGTGATTTCCACCCCTTCCCGGGAAAAGAGGCCCCCGAAGATCCCCCCTATCCGCA
>JAIROB010000161.1 GCA_031257695.1 Treponema sp.
GCGACGCGGGCGATGCGGCGGCGGTAGCGTTCTCCCTTTGGATTGAAGTAGCGGCCGTCCTGGTTGTTTTTCATAACCAGGTCCAGGTGGCCCAGGATGTCGAAGCCCCCCAGGGAAAGCATTCCCTCCACCGCGTCCCAGTACGCCTCCGCCATGCCTTCCCCATCGCCGGGAAAATGCCGCTCCATGTTAAGCGCAAATTCCCTCGCTCCGTCGTCCACCGTAAAGGGTTCCCCGCCGTCCGGGGGAAAGATGTAGTGCACCGATCCTATGCAGTAGTCCAGATCCAGGTCCCGGAAATCCTTGTCCGCCGGGCCGGTCAGACCCTTGATATAATCAATCTCCAAGCCAAGGTACACCTTCAGTTTTCCCGCCCATTTCCGGCGGGCCGCGTTGACCGCGTCGATGTACCGGTCCAGATCTTCATCCCTGAGGTGCCAGTTCGTTTTCAATCCCGTTTTTCTGGTCAGGGGAGCGTGGGCGCTAAAGCCGATAGCGGCGAGGCCCCTGGCATAGGCGGTCAGGCAGAAACTTTCCACATCGCCCCTGCCGTCGCAGAATTCCGTGTGGGTGTGCAGGCAGCTTGAATACATGGGAAGAGCGTAGCAAAAAAGGCCGGAATTTGCTATACTTCAACACAAATTCCGCTTTGAAGGAGGAATATGCCATGGCAAAAAAGGCGATAGTTTTTCTGGCCGAAGGGTTTGAGGAGGTGGAGGCCATTACCCCCGTCGACTACCTGCGGCGGGCCGGCGTCGAGGTGACCACGGTGTCCATCGGCGCCGCCGCGCAGGTCCCGGGATCCCACGGGATACGGGTCTGTGCCGACAAGGTCCTGGCCGCTCCCGAAGGGCAGGGCGGGCTTGACCCCGCCGCCTGGGACGCGGTTGTCCTCCCCGGAGGCGGCAAGGGAGCGGACAAGCTCGCGGCTTCCGCGGCCGTGGGCAGTTTTGTCACAGCCATGGACAGGGCAGGCAAGCTGGTCTGCGCCATCTGCGCCTCCCCCGCGGTGGTTTTAGCCCCCCTGGGCTTGCTGGAGGGTCGGGAATTCACCTGTTTCCCCGGCATGGAGGAGGGGGTTTCCGGGGCTTCATGGAAAGAAAGCCGGGTGGTACTAGACGGGAACCTCCTCACCAGCAGGGGAGCGGGCACCGCCGGGGAATTCGCCGTGGCCATCATCGGGAAGCTGCTCGGTCAGGCCGAGGGCGAAAAAGTGGCAGGGGCGGTACTGCTCTGAGGGGACCGTCTGACCGACAATTGCCATCCTGTCCTGATGCCGGTATACTTCGTTTATGGCGGAAGCGCTCATCCCCCCCTATCTGGAGGTTCTTAACCCGGAGCAGCGCGAGGCGGTGCTCCATACCGGCAGGCCCCTCCTTATCCTGGCGGGCGCCGGGTCGGGGAAGACCCGGGTTATCACCACGAAAATCGCCTGGCTCATCCGGGAACAGGGCATGGATCCCCGGTCCATCCTGGCGGTGACCTTTACCAACAAGGCCGCTCGGGAAATGGCCGAAAGGGCGCGGCTCATCGACGACCGGGCCGGCATGGCCATGCTGCGGACCTTCCACTCCTTCGGCGCCTGGTTCCTCCGCCGCAACGGGAGTTTGGGGGGGCTTGATTCTAACTTTGTCATCTATGACGACGAAAATTCGGAGGCCCTGATCCGCTCCCTTATGAAGGATCCTCCTAAGGCGGAGGCAAAGCGAATCGCCCGCTCCATCGCCCGGGCCAAGGACTATTTTCTTTCCCCGGAGGACCCGGATCTGGAGCTGATAGATTACCGTCCCGAATTTCGCCGGATCTACGCCCAGTACGAAGAGCGCCTGGCGCAGATTGGCAATGTGGATTTTGGGGATCTGATCAAAAAGCCCGTAGAAATACTGCGCTCCAATCCCGAAGTTGCCGGGCGCCTGCGGGATCGTTTCCGGGTGATCATGGTGGACGAATACCAGGATTCCAATGTCGCCCAGTTTGAACTGCTCAAAGAACTCTGGGAGCCCTCGGCCTACCTCTGCGTGGTGGGGGACGACGATCAGTCCATTTACAGTTTCCGGGGCGCGGAGGTGCGGAACATCCTGGAATTCTCCCGGCGTTTCTCCGGCGCGGACATTATCCGGCTGGAACGGAACTACCGCTCCTTCTCCCCCATCCTGGATCTGGCTTCTTCCGTGGTGGACAACAACGAGGGCCGCCTGGGGAAAACCCTGGTCGCCCACCGGGGCCCGGGCAAAACGCCTGCCCTGGCCTTCCTGCCCGATCAGGACAAGGAGGCGGAATTCTGCGCGGAACTGATCGAAAACGCGGCCAGGCAAAAGAGGCCCTACTCCGATTGGGCCATTCTGTACCGTACTAACGCCCAGTCCCTGGGCTTTGAAACCGAATTTCTCCGCCGCCGCATCCCCTACCGGGTAGTGGGATCCCTCAAATTCTACGAACGGGAGGAGATAAAGGACGCCTTGGCCCTGCTCTCCCTCATGGCAAACCCCCGTGACGAGATGGCGTTCCGCCGGATGGCAAACAAACCCGCCCGGGGCGCCGGACCCGCCACGGTGGACCGCATTGTCGCCGAAGCCCTCGCGGTGGACGGGGACATAGGAGCGGCGGCGAAGCGGATAATGCCGGAGATGAGCGCGAAGGCCCGGGCCGGACTGACGGTTTTTTTTGAAGCCCTGGAGACGGCTCTGGCTCTGCTGGAGGATGAAAACAGCGGCGCTGTTCCAAACAGCGTTACTGTTTCTGAAAGCAGCGATGCTGCGGGGAGTGAAAAGCGGGGCCGTAAAAAAAGCGTCGGCCAGGAGGGTTTAAGCGCCGCCGAAGGGCTTGCCCTCTGTGTAGCGCGGCTTGTGGAGGATACGGGCCTGGCGGAACACCACAGGACCCACGACGACATCAGCGCGCAGCAGCGCATGGCGAACCTCCAGGAACTGGTCAACGCCGCGGTCCTCTACAGGAACACCCGCGGGGGGCTCATGGAATTCCTGGAACATATAGAGCTGGATCGTTCCATAGAGCAGGAAGAGGGCGCCGAAAGCGACAGGGGATCGGTGACCCTGATAACCCTGCACAACACCAAGGGCCTGGAATTCCGCCGGGTGGTTATGAC
>JAIROB010000081.1 GCA_031257695.1 Treponema sp.
TATATATATATCAACCAACCCGGATGTGAAAAGCGAATTTACCACCCGTTCCCATTCGGGCACGACCTGTATTTCATCAAGCAGAACATAATGGATTTTTTTGTCTTTGATTCGTCCCAAAACAAGGGCATTAAGCTGCCTGGCGTCAAAACCGGCGGTATACTCAAAATCCTCAAGGTTCAGGTAAATAATATGTTCTTCATCCGCGATCGCCGATAATTCCCGCTTCAACAAGCGTAAAATGGTGGACTTGCCGCTGCGCCGCAAGCCGGTTATAACCTTGATAAATGGTTTCCCTATAAGCGGACGGATTTGACGCATATATAGATCCCGTTTAACTTCTGCCATAGGGTTCAGTATAAGCCAAGGGGGTGATCCCGTCAAGATAGTTTCGGCTTATAAGCCGATGGTTTTATGCTTATGGCGAAAAGTATCGGCTTATAACCTGATTTACAGCCCCAGCTTCTCCGCCACGGACCGGGACTTGCGGGAAAGGCTGCCGTTTTTTTCGTCATTGAGCTCCTTCACCTGCGCGGCGAGGGAACGGAAACCGTTGTTGAGGGTCATGTCCAGAGCGTAGGACTTCTCCACCACCCCGCCGGAAGCGAAGAACCGTTTGCACAGATCCTCCAGGACCGGCGACTTGGCCGCGCCCAGGACGCGGAGGAAGCCGTTGTACAGCGCGGTCTGGTTTTTCTGTTTGGCCTCGTCCAGTTCCGTTATCACTTTGGCGGCGTAGGCGTCCGCGTCATTCTGTAGCAGCATTTCCGCGGCCAGTATCCGCGCCCGGTCGGAGTTTTTGCGCTCCGCAAACAGCGACGCGAGAAACTCCAAACACCGGCCGTCCCCTATGGCGCCCAGGGCTTTTATCGCCTCGTCCTTGACCGCGGGGACCTCGTCGCGCTCCGCCCGGTAACACAGGTAGGGAACCGCCTCCGCTAAACGCCGGTCCCGGGCTGCCTGGGCCGCGGCTATGCGGGTCCGGTAGTAGGAGTCCCGGAAAGCCTCCAGGATGGCGCTGTCCACATCGGGGCCGGAGAAGGGGCCCAGCGCGGCCACCGCGGCGGAACGCACGTTGGGGTCCGCCGAATCCACCGACAGCAGCGCCGCTCCAAGCCCCCGGGAATCGCCGATCTTCGCCAGGGAACCCAGCGCGGCCACGCGCAGCGCGGACCGTTCGTCGCCGTTTTCCGCTATTTCCCGAAGCAGGGGAATCCCCGCGGGGGACTTGACCTCCCCCAGGGCGATGATAATGTCCCGGCGGTTTTCATCCCCGGGAACGCGCTCGTTGTAAAAGTCGATCAAATACTCCGCTATCGCAGCGGCGCTCTCCTGGATTGAGCGGGGGGCCGGCTCGGGCGGCGTTTCCGCCGGGGTTTCCGGGGCTTCGCCCTCCGGAGCTTCCGCCAGGGCATCCGCATCGCTCTCTGCTTCGCCTTCCGGCGCTTCCGCCAGGGCTTCCGTTTCGCCGCCGCTTTCGCCCTCCGGCGCTTCCGCAAGCGCGTCTGTTTCGCCGGGCGGCTCCGTCCCCGCGGTTTCGCCGGGGGGCGGCTCCGCCTCCGCAGTATCGCTGTGGTCAGGAGGGGCGCCCGCGGGCATATTGCCGCCGATTAAGCCCAGCGCCTTGATGCACGCGTTGACAAAGGGGCGCTCCTCCGCGTCCAGAAGCTCCTTGATGTAGGGAACCGCATGAACGGACTTTACCTTCCCCAGATAGTCAAGCGCGGCCAGCACCGTTTCATTGGCTTCGTCGTTCCGGCCCTCAATGGCCTGCAGCGCCCGGTCTTCAAGGCCCTCCTTTCCGCGGTCCCCAAAAAAAGAAAAGACCCCGGAAAGGATATTCCTGTTGTGGGTGTTTTTAGCCACCATGACAAGCTCGTCGTCCAGGGTGTCGGCGCTTTCGGTTTTTAAGGTTTGGATCAGCGCGGCAATTTCGGTCTCCGTGCCGTAACGGATCGTGTCCAGGCGTTTCGCGTCTTCGGCGCTCCCCTCCCCTGCCCCGGGCGCGGCGGTTTCCGGAGTGGCAGTTTCCGGAGCGGCGGTTTCAGCCGCCGGAACGCTCTCCCCCTGATCCGGCGCCGCCAGGTCCCCCTTCCCCCCTTCCTGGGAAAAGACGGGGGCTGTCAGCAGCAACACTATTGCTGCGGCGATGCTTTTTTTTATGCCTCTCATCCTGTGTACTCCCTGAGAAAATTATTTTTAAATTGTATAAATCTGTTCTCCAGAATGGCCTGACGGGCATCCTTGACCAGGGCATGGAGAAAATAGAGATTGTGGTAGGACGCCAGCATGGAACACAGTATCTCGCCGCTCTTGAAGAGGTGGCGCAGATACGCGCGGCTGTAGCCGCGGCAGACCTTGCAGCCGCAGTGGGGATCCAGGGGGCTGAAGTCCGCTTCCTTGTCAGCGCTTTTAATGGAAATATCCCCCCGGCGGGTAAACACCCTGCCGGTTCTGCCGGTCCTGGTGGGGAGCACGCAGTCAAACATATCTATGCCCTGCTCAATCGCGGCAAGGATGTACTCTGGGGTGCCTATGCCCATGACGTAACGGGGTTTTTCCCGGGGCAGTAAGGCCGCGGTAAAGGCCAGGTAGTCCAAAAACACGCCCTCCTCCTCCCCCACGGACAAGCCCCCTATGGCGAGGCCCGGGGCGTCCGCTTCTACGGCCAGGGCGGCGCTGTGCTCCCGGAGATCCTTAAAAAAATTCCCCTGGACTATGGCAAAGAGCTTCCCTCCCCCCTCCGCGGCCCCTGCTTCCCAGGCTTTTTTGGAACGCTTCAGCCAATTTGCGGTAAGGACAAGCGCATTCCGGGCTTCTTCGTAGGACACGCCCCACTTGGCGCATACGTCAAGCTGCATCAGGATGTCGCTTCCCAAAAGGGTCTGGATCTCCACCACGCCTTCGGGGGTAAAGCGGTGGGTAGAGCCGTCCAGATGGGACTGAAACTCCACCCCGTCTTCCCGGATCTTCCGAAAGGGCGCCAGGGAAAACACCTGAAAGCCACCGGAATCGGTGAGGATGTTGCGGGGCCAGCCCATAAACTTATGGAGCCCCCCGGCAGCGGCAATTACCCCCGTCCCCGGCCGGAGGTAGAGGTGGTACGCGTTGGAAAGGATGATCTCAAAGCCAATGGCCTCCAGATCCTCCCGGGTGAGGGCCTTTACCGTCCCGTTGGTTCCCACCGGCATAAACACCGGGGTGGACACCGTCCCGTGGGGCAGTTTCAGCGTCCCCGTCCGGGCAGCGCAGGAGGGATCCTCGTGTTGCAGGGTAAAGATGCTTTCCACGGCGCCGTCCCCTATGTTTTCGCGTTCCGCAGCAGCAGAACGCCCGCGACGATGAAGAGCGCCACCGGAAACCAGGCCCCCACAATGGGGGGTATATACCCCAGCTTCGCCATCATCATGCTTATCATTTCCGAAACATAGAACAGCACCGCCGCGACCAGGCTGGTGAGGAGGCTCATGAGGAGTATGTTTTTCCTGAACCTGCCCCCCATGGAAATCGACAGAACCATTACCACCAGCGATACCGTGCAGAAAGAATAACGGTGATAAAATTCCGCCTGGGCGCCGATAAAGGGAAGCCCCGCGGACTTGAGGTCCCGCACCAGAAGCCCCGCTTCCGTCACCTGCAGATCCTCCACCGCCACCGCGTTCCGCCTGAAGGTATCGGGATGTTCCCGGTACATATCCAGGCCCTCCGCGGGCCGCACCCGGAGCAGCCCCTCCTCCCACTGGTAGATCAGGGCGTTGTCCAGCTCCCAATATTCGCCGGTCCATCTGGCCTGGGGAGCGCGGACCAGCGCGATAAAAGCGCCTTCCGGGGTTTGTTCAACAATGCTGAGGCCGTTCAGGGTGTCGCTGCGGCTGTCGTAATAATCCACCGAATAGATCACTTCGCCGTTTCTGGCCTTGATGACAATATCGGAATTGTTCTCCGTGCGCTGCTGGTGCAGATAGAGCCGGGAGAGATCGTTTTTTATGCGAAAGGTGGGAATCACCACCGCGTCCTCAAAAAAAAACGCAAAAACCGAAGCCAGGAGCCCCACCGCGATCAGGGAAGCGGAAAAGCGCCAAAAGGGAATGCCGGAAGAAAAAATTGAGGTCAGCTCGTTTCGAGCGTAGAGATCCCCCAGGGTATAGGCCGCGGCAAAAAGCAGGGATATGGGCAGGGCGTAGGAAAAACTTTTGGGGAGGTAATAGTAACAAACCCGGAGTATTTCCCTGAAAGGAACTTCGTAGTTAAGGTAACGCCAGAGATTTGCGAAGAGATCTATTAACGAAAGGAGGAGCATAAACATGGCCACAGCCACCGCAAAGACCGGGAAAAACTGGCGGAGGAGATAACGGTCCAGGATCATCGTCCTATCCTTAGGGCGCCCATGATCAGGCCCACGGCCAGGGCCAGGATGTTGGGCAGCCACATGGACCAGAAGGGGGAGTAACCCAGGCGCTGCCCCATGGTCTGCCCCCCCAGGAGGAGCGCCCAATAGATCACCGCAATGAGGAGGCCGAAGATAAAGCCCACGGTCTGGCCGCTTTTTTTTGCCAGGAGCCCCAGGGATACCGCGAGGAACACAAAGGAAAGCGCGCCGAAGGGGATGGAAAACTTTTTGTAGTACTCCAGCCGGTAAATGAGCAGGCTCCGGTCGTTCTTCAAGGCAGCGGCGGCTTCGGTTTCCCGCACAAAGCTCTGGGAATAATTGGCGCGGCGGTTCCACTCAATATCCCCCGGACCCTTACGCAGCGCGGATTCCAGGGACAGGGCGTGGTTAAGCGCCCT
>JAIROB010000098.1 GCA_031257695.1 Treponema sp.
TCCTCAGGGTGGACCGCCACCGCGGTGTCCCCAAGCATGGTCTCCGGCCGGGTCGTCGCGATGTGGACAAACAAGCCTTCGGTCCCGGCTATGGGGTAGCGCAGGTGGTACATCTTCCCCGGGGTATCCTTGTGGTCCACCTCGTCGTCCGACAGGGCGGTCCCGCAGCCGGGGCACCAGTTCACCAGATAGTTGCCCTTGTAGAGCAGGTCCCGTTCGTAGAGGGCGACAAAAACCTCCCGGACCGCCCTGGAGAGGCCCTCGTCCAGGGTAAACCGCTCCCTGGACCAGTCCGCGCTGGCGCCTATCCGCTGCAGCTGCCGGGCGATACTATCGTGATGTTTATTCGCCACCTTCCAGGTCTCTTCAACAAATTTTTCCCGCCCCAGATCGCCGCGGCTCTGCCCCTTCGCCCGGAGCTGTTTTTCCACCACGTTCTGGGTGGCAATTCCCGCGTGGTCCATCCCCGGAACCCAGAGGGTGGGCTCCCCTAACATACGGTGAAACCGCGCCGCAATATCCTGGAGGGAATTGTTCAGGGCGTGCCCCAGATGCAGGACCCCGGTGACGTTGGGGGGGGGAATAACCATGGTAAAAGCCGCGCCCGCGCCGGGCCGGGGTTTAAACGCGCCGGCGTCCAGCCACCGCGCGTAGATCCGCTCCTCAAAAGATCTGGGATCAAAAGCTTTTTCCAGTTCAATAGCCCGCATCAGGTGTCCTCCGGTGTGAAGCCACTATACAGCAACAGGAAAAAGTATTCAACAGCAGCGGAGGTATTTGTTATTCGCGCATTTTGTCACCCAAGCGCTTCCTGCACCTTTTTAAGCAGCACGTTCTTTTCTATAGGTTTTTTTATATAGCCGTTGGCGCCGAGATTGGCCGCCTGGGCAACGGTGTTAAAATCCGATTCGGAAGAAACAAAGATAACCGGGGTGTTATCGTACCAAAACTGTTTTTTTATATATTTAAGAAATTCCATGCCGTTCATGCCGGGCATCAAAATATCCAGCAGGATAAGATCGAACTTGGTCGTGTGCAGCAGGGAGAATGCCTTGATCGTTGACTTTGCGGGATACACCTCGTAATTGTCCCCAAGGAAATCCGCGATGATAGTGGTGATCTCAGGCTGATCGTCGATCGCTAAAATTTTTCTCATCATACGCCCCCTTTAGTATATCAATCATTTTAGTCGCGCCGCCAGCTCCCGCGCCTTTTCCGCGGCCTCGTCGTAATCCAGCGACCGGGCCAGATCGAGGACCTCCTTCAGGGCTGCCGCAAATTCCGGCGGGGCGCCCTCAAGACGCAGGGTTTCCAGCTCCCCGGCCGCGGCTTTGATCCGGGTCAAACCGCCTTCCCCGCAGGAGTCGGCAAAGGCCGCGAGTTTCGCCGCCATGTCCGCCGCGCCAATCCCGCGCTTGTCCTCCTCCGGCCTTTCCGCGAGCAGCGAAGTCCCCCGAAGCGCGGCGTTCAGGGATTCAAGGGCGGCGCAAAAAGCCCCGGTTTCCGCGGCGCAGAGGGATCTATCCTCGCTTTTCGAGGCCCTTTCCAGCTTCCTGGCCCAGTCCGAAAGCGCCTGCGCCCCGATGGTGGCGCAGATTCCCTTGTAGGCGTGGATATGCACGGTGTAGAGCTTCCAGTCCTCCCCGGCAAGGCTGTCGCGGAGGGCGGCAATCCCTTTTTCCATTCCCGCGGAAAACTGTTTCAGCGTCAAAACATAGGTTTCAAAATTATCCGCCGCGTAGTGCAGCCCCCGGATGCTGTTCAGCCCTTCAATTTTTGCCAGTTCCTCTTCAAACCCTTCCTCCCGCCGGTTTGTTTTTTTTACGGCGGGCTTGGGGCGGCCGGGGTCAGCCAGGGTGTATTTTTCTTCGGGCAAATAATTTTTCAAGGCCCCGTTCAGGGCAGAAGGCTCTATGGGCTTTGAGACAAGACCGTTCATCCCGGAGGCGAGGAAGGCTTCCTTTGCGCCCTGCGCCACATTGGCGGAAAGGGCCAGGATGGGCATGGTCCTGTAAATCGAATCCCCCCCTTCCCCAAGGCCGCGAATCCGTTCCGTCGCGTCGGTCCCGTCCAGGTCCGGCATCATGTGATCCATAAAAACCAGGTCATAGGGACGGCCTTCTTCCACGGCGGCCCTCACCTTTTCCACCGCCTCAAAGCCTCCGGACGCGGTTTCCGCGTTGATGTTATGCTTGGCGAGAAAGGCCAGGGCCACCGTCAGGTTTACCGGGCCGTCGTCCACCACCAGCGCCCGCACCCCCTCCTTCGCTATCACCACGGGGGCGTCTTCGGCGCTTGCCACTTTGCCGGGATCCCCCCGGATCAGGGGCAGGAACACCGTAAAGGTGGAGCCGAAGCCGTAGACGCTTTCCACCTCGATGTATCCGTTCATCATGGAAATCAGGTTTTTGGTAATTGCCAGGCCAAGGCCGGTGCCCAGGATGCCGCTGTTTTTCCGGTCATCGAGCTGCTGGAAACTGCCGAACAGTTTGGGTATGTCCTCCTCTTTAATGCCTATGCCGGAATCCTGAATTTCCGCGACCAGATAATCGGCTTCCCCGTCCGCTCCGGCGGCTTTGGGCCTGCCCAGGAACACCTTAAAGGAAACGTAGCCTTCCTGGGTATACTTGACGGCATTGTTCACGATATTGGTAAAGATCTGCCTGACCCGGACTTCATCGCCGTAGAGAATCTCCGGAACCGACGCGTCGAAGGAGCGTCTGAATTCGAGGTTCTTTCCCTGGGCGAGGAATTCGCACATGGAAGCGATATTGTCAAAAAGCACATGCACATTGTAATGGGCGTCCGCCAGTTTAAATTTTCCCGCCTCGATTTTTGAAAAATCAAGAATATCGTTAATAATAGTAAGCAGGGATTTCGACATTCCCTTAATTTCCTCAAAGTACCCTTTCTGGAGGGGCGAAAGATTCTCCGTGGGCATGAGGTCGCTCATGCCGATGATGGCGTTCATGGGGGTGCGGATTTCGTGGCTCATGGTGGCCAGGAAACGGCTTTTTGCCACTGTGGCCTGTTCCGCGTCTATCCGGGCCCGGTTTATATCGGAGACATCGTCAATATCGATAAAACGGCCGGTATGGTTTCCCAGTTTATCGCTTATGATTGTTAAATGCCGGACCTCCCCGTTTATTTCAATTTCCTTTACGGCGGAAACCGGCTCATCGGAAATGAGCATCTCCCCTATCATCAATTTTACGTCCATATCGCGGAAAAGGTCCAGCGCCGGACGGCCCAAGGCCAGGGCGGGGTTTTCAATACGGGCAAACGCGGCCATGCTTTTGCTTATATTGGTGATGCGGTTAAGGCTGTCCACGGTAACTATCATCCTGGGCACCGCGTTCAAAAGGGTTATAAAGGTATCCGTGGTTCTGACCGCCTCCAGGCCCCGGCTGTTCACGGAACGGACAATGAGGTAGAGGAGCAGGGAGGAGAAGATCAACGCCGCCCCGTGAACGACCAGTTCCGAATAGGGCGCGTGCCAACCCGGGGTTTCCAGGGGCACGCGGAAGTAGATGAGGACGATGTTTATGATATTGGTGACCAGGAGGTACTGTTCCAGGCGCCGGCGGTTGTTATAGACCGTGGCAAGGCAGCAGATTCCCAGGTAGACGGTAAAAAAATATTTGCCCTCGTGGTTGAGGATGACCATAGCGTTAAAGATTATATAGAGGGCAAAGGGGCAAAAAAACGCCGCGTCCAGGATCTTTTTAAGGGGAACCTGAATGATGAACAGGAGCAGGAGCGCCGCGGCCCCCAGGATCGCCGCCGGCAGGAACTGGGAAAAATTATTTCTGTGGACCGCGTCGGAGAGGCGAAACATGACATAGAAAAACACCGCGAGAGAAACGATGATATTAGCGATGGTGTAGTACCAGGATTCCCTGGCTTTGTCATAATTCGCCGCCGGACTACTTTGCATACTCAAGCATCCTGTTTTTTGAAGGGCCTTCCGCCGGGGGAGGCTATCCGGACCGCCTGGGGAAGTACCCGGGCGGTAAAGGAGGTGTCAAAGAAAACATCCCCGTCCAGGATGATGCAGAGGGGCTGATCCGAGCTTACCGACACGGACCGTATGCGCCGGTAAACGCCGTATTGGGAAAATTTTTTGTGCTGCCCCTTGAGGTAGCCGGACACAAACCGCAGGCGCGTTGCCAGGGGAGTTTTCCTGCCCACCACTATGTCTAAAAGGCCATCGTCCGGCACGGCTTCGGGGACGACGCTTTTGCGCACGGGATACCCCGGACTATTGGCGATATGGATGAGGGGCAGGACGCCCTCTATCTCCTCGTCGTCCATCCGCACCCGGTAACGCTGGTCCATGCTCTCCGCGTCAAACAGTTCCATCACGCCGGCGACGCAGAGGATTGCGCTGGTAAGAGCGGCGGAACGGCGCCGGAACTTCCAGAGGGCCCGGAGCATGGGATAGGACCTGATGACTATCTTCGCCTCAATCCCCACCGCGCAGGAGTTCAGGGCGTAGATGCCGCCGCAGTCGATGATATCCGCGGAGAGGGAGGGGGCCTTTATCTGTTCCGCTATGTTCCACATGATGGGAACAAGCTCCTTGCCCCCAAAGGCCTGGAGAAAATCGCTGCCGGTTCCGTAGGGAACAATGGCCAGCTCCGCGTTGGGAAGCCCCGCAATCCCGTTAAGGCAGTCAAACACCACCCCGTCCCCGCCAATGGCGTACACCCGCACCGGCGTTTCCCTGCCGGCTAAAGCCATGTACTTTCGTATGATGATGACGGCGTCCCGGGAAAAACGGGAAATATGAATGGCATAGGCGCTTTCGGCGGAATAAAAACTCGGCAAATCCGGTTTGCCGTTGGCGGAAGGAGCGCGGCGCGCGCTTTGGGTCCGCTCAAAACAGCGGGTTATTTCGGCTATGACCCGGTTAATTTCCTTATAATTCAGGAACGACCGGGGGTTAATCACGAAAAGGTGTTTCTTTGACGCGGGATCCTGGTTCATGTTCCGGAGCTCCCCCTAATCAGCGGGTCCGCAGTACTTTTCCATATAGTCCCTCATCACCCGGGTCATCCAGGTTTCCAGGTGTTTATCATAGCGAACCGCGCCGCCCTTGCCCGCTTTGGCCCCCAAAAAATGGTCTATGCCGGAGTAAAAGGCCATAAAATAGTGGTCCACCCCGTACACGTCCAGCACGCTGTTCAGGGCGGCGGAATTTGAATAGGGGACCATGCTGTCGGTGACATCGTGGGCGATGATGGTAGGGGGGCTGTCCGCCGTCACATAGGAGAGCGGGGAAAGGGCCGCCAGAACCTTTTTACCGGCCTCGCTGTAGCCTTCGCTGGTAATATCGCCTTCCGCTATTTGATACCCCGCCCCTTTTTCAGCTAGACTGTAAAAGAGCTTTTCCATCTTTAATTTCTTGAAGTTGTAGAGAAAGGCAATGTCGCCCATATCCGCGGGGCCCGCCATGCTTATGCAAAAGGCCAGCGGCACAGGGCTGGTTTCGTGACGTTTATACGCGTAGAGCATGGCAAGATGCGCGCCGGACGAATGGCCCATGATGATCAGCTTTCCAGGCTCCACCTGGTTCTGCGCTGCAAAGTCCCGCAGAAAGGCGACCGCCGCGGCCACATCGTCTTCCAGGTCCCCGAGGAGGGCGGTCCCGTCAATGTACCGGTGGTTCATGGACGCAACCATGAACCGGTCCCGAAAGGTGTCCAGAAAAACCGGACGGTTTTCCTTGCCGCCGTACATCCATAATCCGCCATGGATAAAAAGGATGGTCCCCTGGACAGGCCCGCGGGGGATTGAAACGTCCACCATATTCCGCTCATGGGAGCCGTAGCCCAGATTCTGATAGAACGCGCAGGGGATCTCCGCCGGTGTTTCCCCGGTAGAGGCGCAGCCGGCAAGCAGCAGGCAGAGGCCGAACAGGGACCCCGCAGTCCGTTTTTTCATATAAGGATGTCCCTCACCACTCCCGGGCCCTGAAGCCTTCCGGCGCTTCCGCCACCTCTACCATGTCCCCGGACTGCTCCAGCACATACAGGCCCTTCCCCTGCGCGTACTTCCTGACCTCCTCCGGCACTGCCATCCCGGCCATCGCTCCCACCAGCTTCCTCCGGTCCCCCCTTTTGTCCAGTTGCTCCCTCACCTTCTCTATCCGTTTTATATGTGCGTCCACATCCCCTATACCCAACTCCGATTTTATCTCCACCGGCATCGCATAGTCCCCGTTTTCCAGCAACATATCCACTTGAGCCACCGTCCGGCCCCCTTCCCAAAACTTCATTGGCCCCCCGCGGGTAAACCGGTACCCTATCCCGTTGAACTTCTCCCACAGCTTCGCCGACACCAGCTCTTCCGCCCACTTCCCGAATGCATTGTTGAGTCCGCCTATGTTTTTCGACAGTTTTCTGACAATCCGGTCTGTCTCCTGCATCTTCCGGTCTGTTTCCTGCATCTTCCGGTCTGTTTCCTGCATCTTCCGGTCTGTCTCCTGCATCTGGCGGGCCGTCTCCGCCTGCCGCTCGGCTACCTCCCGGAACATAGCCCACACCTTCCCGTAATCCAATCCTTCTGCTGCCGTGCCGGCCTCTCCTGTTTCTGCCATCCCTGTAACTCCCAGTATTACCATACACAGGTTATAGTATTTGTCAAGGCTTGTGTCGTTAATTTGTCGTTAATTGTCGTTCACAAGCGAAAATTTCACCCTTAAAATTACACTTTCCAGGTTGACAGCCCCATTCCGCCGGCGAAGAAAACTGTCGTGTTCCTGTTCAGTGAAAAAATCGGTTTCAAAGCGTATTACGACAAAAAGTATTACGGGGTGAAATTCCCGGAGTTCCTGAATAAAGACAAAAAATCACGCCTGCCTCAGGCAACCAGGCGGCTCATTCACGATTCTTTCTTCGCCAGCGTGAAGACCCCGGAACTTGCGGGTAACGAGGTTGGGGGGTGATCGTTAATAAATTATTCACCCGGCAGGCCTGTATGCGCTTCGGGGCCTAAAGAGAAGCTGCTTGCGCAGCATCAGAGACCTCGGCCTCCGCAATGGCCAGGTCAATCGCTGCGCTCATTCCCACTTTCTGATTGACCGCACAAGCGGTCTACATTGCTCCGGCACAGTTTGTCGGCCCTGGAAATGCTACGCATTTCCTCATTCGGGCCGCCAAAACCATCGCATACAGCCGGAACGTTATGCGACATTTTGCCTAAAATGGTTGACAAAAATATGGAAAATAATATAAAACAACCATTGGAGGATAAAATGGAACATGACAATGTTTTTTGGGAATGTATAAACAAATTGGTAAAAGAAAACGAAATAATCATTGACAGGCCGAAGGGGACAAGACACCCAAAATATAATGATATGAGCTTGTTCCAAAACCCGGTTGGTTTTGAACCAGGCTCCTGGAAAAACCGGCAAAAGCCCGATTTTTCCACTAAATTCAAGGAAGCTGTTCCAAAAACTGAAGTTTTGGAACAGCCTCA
>JAIROB010000101.1 GCA_031257695.1 Treponema sp.
TGAGGCTGTTCCAAAACTTCAGTTTTGGAACAGCCTCCTTAGATTTAGAGAAAAAGCGGGCTTTAGACCGCTTTTTCCAAGAGCCTGTGGAAAAACCATAGGGTTTTGGAACAGGCTCAATTATAAACGAGGGTTTTGCAATGAAAGGACCGATTTTGGTGGTGTTGGCAGCGGGCATGGGGAGCCGTTACGGCGGGCTTAAACAGATAGACCGGATTGGGCCCGGCGGGGAAGTCTTGCTGGACTATTCGGTGTACGACGCCCGGCGGGCGGGTTTTGCCAGGGTTGTGTTTATTATCCGCCGGGACATTGAAAAGGACTTTCGGGAGCTTGTCCTGAGCCGCATCCAGGGCCGCATCGAATACGAACTGGCCTTTCAGGAGATGGACAGCATCATCCCCCCGGCGGCGCTGGAGGAAAGCCGGAGGATTGGCCGGACCAAGCCCTGGGGAACCGCCCACGCGCTACTCTGCGCCCAAGACAGGATCGACGCGCCCTTTACGGTTCTGAACGCCGACGACTTCTACGGCCGGGAATCCTTTGCGGCCATGGGGAAGTATTTGGCCGATCCCGCAAACACCGACGGCGCCATCGTGCCCTTCCGCCTGGAAAAGACCCTCAGCCCCCAGGGCACGGTTACCCGGGGGGTCTGTGAAGTGAAGGACGGCTATCTTGTGTCGGTGAATGAGCTTAAGGCCATCGAAAAAAAAGACGGCAGGATCTTTAACACCGGCGCGGACGGGGAGCGGCAGTACCTTGCCGCGGAGACTCCGGTGTCCATGAATTTCTGGGGCTTTCCGACGGGCATCTTCCCCAAACTGCAGGGTTATTTTGACGAGTTCCTCAAAACCGCCAACGGGGATCCCAAAAGCGAATGTTACCTTCCCCTTGCGGCGGACTGGTTTATCAAAAAGGGATTTCTCAAAATCCGCTCCCTGGAAGCGGATTCCCAGTGGTTCGGAGTTACCTACAGGGAGGATAAGGAAACCGCGGTGAACCATATCGGGGAACTGATCTCCCGGGGAGTTTACCCCGCTTCGCTGTGGGGATAGGCCGGGTCCTAAAAGTTATTTTTCCAAAACTCGGGAGTAAAAAGCAGGATGAAGGTGTAGATCTCCAGTCTGCCGATTATCATCAGCGCGGACAGTCCCCATTTTACGTAGTCCGGCGCTTCGTAAAAAAGAGTTCCCGAGACGAGTTTCCCCAAGCCAAGGCCGATGTTCCCCAGGATCAGGAGGGATGCGTTGAGGGAATCGTACAGGCCTTCCCCCGCGCTGCATACCAGCAGGGTTCCCAGGGCAACCAGTATCGCATAAAGGTAGAAAAAACTGCTGACGCTGAACACAATATCCTTGCCGCCGCTTTTGCCGTCCAACTGCATGGAGAATACGCCCCTGGGATACAGGTTCCGCAGCAGCTCGTTTTTTGTCTGTTTGAATAAAATTACATAACGAATAATTTTTATGCCGCCGGCGGTGGAGCCGGAGCAGCCTCCGAGGAGCATCAACATAAACACTACGAACTGCGCCAGGGAGGGCCATTGGCTGTGGTCGTCAATCATAAGGCCCGTGGAGCTCACGATTGAAACCGTGTCGAAGAAAGCATAACGCAGGGATTTTTCCACCGATCCGGTATAGCCAACAAGCTGCGTCGCCACGACCAGGGCGGCAATTACAAAGATCGTCGTATAGGCTTTTGCCTCGCTGTTCCTGATGAGTTCGCCGTATTTTCCCTGGAGCAGGCGGTATATGAGGGTAAAATTAAAGCTGGCGATAAACATAAACACTATGCATACCCAGTGAATGTAGGGAGAGTTCCATGCGGCAATGCTTGCGTTTTTTGTGCTGAAACCGCCGGTTCCCATGGTGGAAAAGGCGTGCACCACCGCGTCAAGCCAATCCATGCCCCCCAGCATGAGCAGCGCAACCATACTGAGGGTTATCCCCGAATAAATGAGCCAGAGTATTTTTGCCGTTACGGTTATTTTGGGGGTGAACTTTTCTTTCATGGGGCCGGTGGTCTCCGCCTTCACCAGGTAAAACCCGCCGGCGCCCAATGACGGCGCCAGCGCGACGGTAAGGACCACAATGCCCAGGCCGCCAAGCCAGTGGGTTATGCCCCGCCAGAGGTGAAAGGAGCGGGGCAAAATCTCCAGATCGGAAAGAATGGTCGCCCCTGTGGTAGTAAACCCGGAGACGCTTTCAAATACCGCGTCCACATACCGGGGAATAAATCCTGAAAGATAATAGGGCGCCGCTCCGAGGAGGCCCGCCAGTATCCATGTCAGGCACACCAGCAGAATCCCTTCGTTGGCCGTAAAATCAATTTTTCGTTTTTTTGAAAAAATAAACACCGGCAGCGATACTGCAAGGATGGCGGCGATGCACACTCCAAAGGCAAAGATCATCCTTTCTTCCCTGTAAAGGATCGCCGTCAGCAGCGGGAAAAACATAGCCAGGGAAAAAAGCCCTGAAAACATGACGAGCAATTTGACAATGGGCCATAGCAGCATATCACACTACCGTTTTTTGTTTTTCTACCTGAGGCTGTTCCAAAACTTCAGTTTTGGAACAGCAACCTTAGATTTACGGGAAAAAGCGGGCTTTAGGCCGCTTTTTCCAAGAGCCTGTGGAAAAACCATGGGGTTTTGGAACAGGCTCACCTGAGCCGTTTTCGTAGTTTCCGCCGGTTTTTCCGTGCCTCCGCCCGTTCACGCGGATCCTTTTCCGCGGGAGGCCCGCCGCTGCCCGCGGCGGCAGGGTACACGCGCACAACTTCGCTGCCGGGGAGTTTGCGGGCGATAAAAAACCAGAGGAGGGCGAGCAGCGCCATACAGAACGAAAGAACCTGACCCGTGGAAAAGCAGAGGAGCGGATGGGCCTGGGCCGGGGAAAGGTCCGTGGGGACAAGCTGGATGCGGTAGCCCAAATCGGAATCCGGCTCCCGGAAGTATTCGATGAAGAAGCGGAAGACGCCGTAGCCGCCCAGGTACAGGCTGAGGAGAAAGCCCTTAAAGGGTTTTCTGTTCCGCCAGAGCCAAATGATGAGCCAGAGGATCAGCCCCTCAAAAAGCGCCTCAAAGAGCTGGGAGGGGTAGCGGGGAAGGTTTATCAGGGTGGAGTCGCCGGTAATGGCGATGCCCGCCCGCTCCGCGGCTTCCCGGACCCAGCTTTCCCGGGGGGACAGGGGCCGGGCCTGGGGGAATATCATTCCCAGGGGGCCCGTGGTTACCCGGCCGTAGAGCTCGCCGTTGATAAAATTGCCCAGCCGGCCAAAGGTATAGCCCAAGGGGATGCTGGCCGCGTACATATCAGCGATTTCCCGGAAGTCAAAGCGCTTTGCCGCCGAGTAGAGGATGATGGACAGGGCGCCGCCTATAACCCCGCCGTGGTAGCTCATGCCCTGGAGGCCGGTAAAGCGGCCGTTTTGGAAGGGCCAGAAGATCAGCCAGGGCTGGCGGCGGTAAATATCCCGGGTCTCGTAGACCAGGGCGGAAAAGACCCGGGCGCCCAGGAGCAGCATGAGTATGCCCCAGAAGAAAAGCCCGGACAGGTCGTCTTCGCTCATGGGGAAATACCGTTCCCGCACCTGTCTGCGGTAGAGCAGAAACGCTATGCCGAAGGCCACGATGTACATGAGGCCGTACCAGCGGAAGGGAAGGCCGGGAATTATTTCCGGTTTCAGCCAGCCGGGGAATTGCGTTGCGAGGAAGCTCATGGTTTAAACCCCTGTTGGGCGGCTTTGGAGAGGGTGTGCTTCAAAAAACTGTTTTCCTTCCGCAGCTTGGAAATTTCGATCTGCTGGGTCTTTACCGTTTCTATCAGGTCCCCCTGGCTCAGGGCGCCGGAGTGCATCAGTTCCTCCACATATTCTATTTTGTTTTCAAAGTCGATTTCCGCCTCCATGCTGGCTTCCTGGAAGGTTTCGTCGATCTCCTCGTCGGTCAGGGTGAAGTGGTCCTCGTCGGACTGCAGGATCTTGTCGGCTATGCGGTAAATGCCCTGGGAAATGGCGGACTGGGGTTTGTAGATGGTCACGGGCAGCCGCGCCGCAAGGCTGGTGTCCTGAATGGAGTCCCGGTAGATGACCCCAAGGTGCTCAACCTTGAGGTCCAGGTACACTTCGCAGGAGCGGCGTATTTTAAGGGCAATGTCCGCGTCCTTGGGGTCCAGCGCCAGGTTCATAATGAGCCGGGGATGGAGGCGATCCACATGATCCTTAAACTTGTTGTAGGATTTAGGGTCGATCTTTTTGATCTCCTGGAGCATCTTGGGCAGGTAGAGCCGCTGCAAGCCGGAGCCTTCCTTGCGGAGTTTTTC
>JAIROB010000116.1 GCA_031257695.1 Treponema sp.
GCGGTGGCCGGAGCGATAGCGTCGAAAGAGGTGAAAGCCTTTGCCGTCAAGAGCGGTTTTTTTGTGCTGGAACAATCGGGGGACACCATACGGATCAGCGTCCCCGAAGGCTTCAAACCCAGGGAGTGGTAGGAGCAAGGCGGACAGCGGCGCCCTTCTCAACATGCTCCATAGGGAACAACTTCCCAGCCGCTTCTACACCAACCCCTCCCCCCCATAGACCCCTACCCTTTCTGATTGGAAGCCGGGGTCCATACCCCGAGCTTGCTCCGGAAAATTTACCACCACCGAAAATGTTGTAAACCGCCTTTTGGATCGGGGTATGGCCCCGGCCAGTACAATAAATTTCCTATCCAACGAAGAACCCAGGAGCTTGCTCCTGGGTTCTTCATTACCGCGCAAGCGGTTTCCGGGGACGCACACACACTGTGTAAGGGGGTGGTAGTGGAATCGTTTGCCGCCCGCATTTGAGCACACATTGCGAAGCAATGTGGTAAATGCTTACCTTACACGGACAGCAATGTCCGTGCTTCGAACGAGCGGGCGGCAAGCGAGTTCCACTACCGGGCCCCCAGACAAAGCCTTCGTGCGTCCCCGCTAACCCATCCTGGGTCCATAGGGTATACATTTGTCATCTTTTTGGGTATAAGTAACGGAAGATTTATAGGAGGAAATATATGTCGGTTTCCAGTGTTCAGACCCTGATCGGCATGGGCGCCTATCTGGTGGTTATGATTATTATCGGCCTGTGGTACGCCAGGCAGAGCAACAGCAACCCGGAGGAATTTTTTCTGGGGAAACGGGGGCTTGGCCCCTGGGTGGCGGCTATGAGCGCCGAGGCTTCGGATATGAGCGGGTGGCTTCTCATGGGGCTGCCGGGGGTGGCCTATTTTACCGGCGTGGGGGAGGCGTTTTGGACCGCTGTGGGGCTCTTTATAGGCACCTGGGTGAACTGGCAGATCGTGGCCAAGCGGCTGCGGGCCTATTCGCAGGTAACGGAGAACGCTATTACCCTGCCGGACTACTTCAGCAACCGGTTTCACGATAAGAAACGGATCCTTATGACCATCGCCGCGGTGATGATCCTGGTATTCTTTTCCATATATACGGGCTCCCAGTTTGTTACCTTTGGGAAACTCTTTGGCTATGTCTTTGGCGCGGAAAATTACTATGTGGTCATGGTTATTCTGGGGGCGGCCCTGGTTATGATCTATACCCTCCTGGGGGGCTTTATGGCGGAAAGTACCACCGACTTTATCCAGGCTATCCTCATGGTCTGCTCCCTGGTTCTGGTGCTGGGCTTTGGGTTCTTCCATGCCGGCGGGTTTTCGGGCATTTCGGAAAACCTCAGCCGTTTCCCCCGGTTCACCGATTTCTTCGGCATCGCCGTGCCGGTGGATGCTTCGGGAAACGCCGCCGCGGGAGCGGCCCGTCAGGCGGTGGTGAACGGGCTGCCCGGCTTCGGTCCGGGGGCGGATTATTCCTTCCTCAACATCCTGTCCTGCCTGGCCTGGGGGCTGGGCTACTTCGGTATGCCCCATGTGCTGCTCCGGTTTATGGCGATTAAGAAATCCTCAAAAATAGCGGAATCCCGGCTTATCGCCGTGGTCTGGTGTTTCGTCTCCCTCTTTGCCGCGGTGGCCATCGGCCTTATCGGACGGGCGTATATGCCGACCCTTCCCTCCGCCGCGGGAGACGCGGAGAACATCTTCATCTATATGTCGGTGGAATTCTTCCCGCCCCTGATAGCGGGGCTGCTTATCTCCGGCATACTTGCGGCGTCAATGAGTTCCTCCGATTCCTATATGCTCATCGCGTCGGCGGCGCTGGCAAACGATCTTTTCAAGGGGCTGTTCAAAAAGGACGCCAAGGAATATATGATCATGTGGGTGGCCCGTATCGCCATGCTGCTGGTGACCATATTCGGGGTGTCCATAGCGCTTTCGGGGAACCAGTCCATCTTCAGGATCGTGTCCTACGCGTGGGCCGGTTTCGGCGCGGCCTTCGGACCGCTGATGCTCTTTTCGCTTTTCTGGAAACGGACCACCCTGCAGGGCGCCATCGCGGGGATGCTCACCGGCGGCATCATGGTGGTGGTCTGGAAGGAGGGGATCAGCAAACTGGGCGGGGGCTTCGCGGTGTACGAGCTGCTCCCTTCGTTCATCCTGTCCTGCATAGTTATTTTCCTGGTAAGCCTGGCAACGCCAAAGCCTTCCAAAACTATTGAACAGGAATTCGAAAAAGCGCGGACCGCCGAGTTCTGAAAGTCCATGGGCCTGCTTATCGCCGGAAACGAATCTACCCTCGCCGCCGCAATTGCCGCGGAAGCGGGCAGGCGGTTTGAGCTTTTCTGCGCCGCCCTGGTTCCCAACCGCCTTCCCTACCCGGCGGAGGGCCGTCCGTCCGGGGCGGTTCCCGGTGCGGGGAGCGGCGCAGACCGCGGCGGCCCGGAGCGGGGCCCCCTACTCCTGGACTGGAACCCGGGCAGCCCCGTCTCCGCCCGTTCCCTGGTCCTTGCCGCGACAAACAGGCTGGGCCGCATCGACCAGGCAGTTTTAGTGTGCGTTCCCCCGGCGGCGCGGAAAAACCCGGAGGATCTCAACAGCGCCACTATTGAAATCATCGTAGAGGATTATATGAAGGGCTGGTTTTTTTTGGCAAAAGAGCTGGCGGCGCTATTTAAAGCCCAGGGAGCGGGTTCCCTGGCCCTGGCGCTTGCCGGCGCCGCCGGAGGGGGCGGCAGGGATGATGTGGACCTTATCGGCCCTTCGGTGTCCGCATCCTTCCGCTCCTTTGCGCAGGCTCTTATGGCAGCCTCCCAGGACGCGCTGTACGATGTGTTCGGGTTTGCCGTTCCCGCGGACAGTTTTGCTGGCGGCTCCGACGCGGGGGACAATGTGGGAACCTTTGTGTTTAAGATCCTGGAGGACGGCAGGCGGAACAGGGGAAAGTGGCACAAATTCGGAAGCAGGCTGTCCTTTCTCAGCCGTTAAGCCGGGGGTTGAAGGGAAGAATAAAAATGGTGAAAAAGCCATTGCGGGTTTTACTGTTCTTTTTCTGTTGTCAAAAACTCTTTTGTTACGATTTGTACACCCCCTACTTCGAGGAGGTGGCGCTTGTCAATGTTAAATACTTCGGCCAGGCGGTTTCACAGGAGCGGCTGGACATGAAATCCTACGTGGATTTATCCGACGCCGCGACCGATCTGATCCGCGAAAAAGCCCCTGAGGGAAGCGGAAAAGAAAAAATACCGGAATTTTTTATGGCCATAGTTTTGCGCTACACCGATGTTGCCCAGATGGTGTCCCTGGCGACTCACGGCGATATTTCCATTAACGACATAATTGATTCGGATCTGCCCCCCGGCTTAACAGCCAACAGCGAAGCCTACATTGCCCATGCGGTTGACCGGGCAATAAAAGTAACCGCCTGTTCTTCCCTGTTTACCTACGCATCAAAAAACGATGCCGTGCTGGCCACAGAAGAACTGTACCGTATCCTCGGCCCATTGGAAGGAGGCATAGACCGCTTTGAGCCGCGGATGCGCGCCCTGTTTAAGGACAGCGATTCTCTTTCCAGGGTGGAAATCGCCAGGATGAACAATTTATACAAACGCCTGATTGACGAATACAAAATCAACGGCGGAATATGAACAGTTAGCAATTAGCAAATTAGAAGCGTTGTGGAAATGGGGGGAAGCCTCCCCCTCGCTCCAGCCGCGCTTCGCGCGTCTTACGCTACCCCCTCTCCGGGGAGACCCCGGACCCCCGCCGTTTTTGGCGGCCTTTCCGGGGCTTTAAACTTGCCCCATAAATCCGGTTCTGCGCTTCGTTCCGGGCGGATCCTCCCCCTGGAAAAACTTGCAGGCGGCGGGGTTAAAAAATTTGACAGGGCTTTTTCCCCATGGTATCATTACAGGGCCTGGAAACGAGGAGGATAACGATGTATGAAGACTATTTGAAAGAATGGGAGCCCTACGAAACGGGGTACTTTTCCGCGCTGGCGCCGCCGGACAAAAACGGCAGCAGATTCGTCGAACCTAAACGGCATTATCCGGTTAGTGAAAAGGAGAATTTCAAGCTGCTCTTCGAAAAAAAGAAGCCGGTCTATATGCCGGTGATTACGGAAATGACCGCTTTCGCGCCGAGGGTGGTCATCGACAATGTGGCGCGGGTCTTTGCCATGGAGATAGAGCCGCTCATGCCGGGCTCTCCCGACGCAAAGAGTATGGCGGATATGTTCGGCGTGGAATGGCAGTATGTGCCCATTACCGGGGGCTCCATGGTCAAACCGGAAAACCCGAAGATCAAGGATATTAACCGTTGGGAAGAGTACATTACCTTCCCAAACCTTGACGAATGGGACTGGGAGGGCAGCGCTAAAAAGAACGCCCCGCTTTTCCACAAGGACAGGATGCTCCGTGTCTGGCTTATGAACGGGCTGAACGAACGGCTCATATCCATGATGGATTTTGACCGGACCATGATCGCCTATATCGATGATGAGCAGAAGGAGGGGGTGCATCGTTTTTTTGACCGGCTCTGCGTTTTTTATGACGATCTCATAGGGCGGTTCAAAAAACACTTTGACGCGGACGTGCTCATGTTCAACGATGACTGGGGAACCCAGCGGGGGCCGCAGTTTTCGCCGGACACGGCGCGGGAAATGCTGGCGCCCTATATCAGGAGAATCGTTGAATCCTGCCACAAACGCGGCATGTACTTTGAACTGCATTGCTGCGGGAAAAACGATATGCTGGTCGATGTTATGGCGGAGTCCAATATCGATCTCTGGGCGCCCCAGGAGATAAACGATTTCGATCTGCTCTACCGTCTGACCGCGGGGCGTTTCGCTTTGGTGGTGCCCTTCGATGTGCCGGAAGGAACGACGGAGGATCAGGCGAAGAGGATCGCCGAAGACATTATGGAAAGGTACGGCAAGAACCGCGACATGATCGTGGCCCCGCCGATGATGTTCGGCGGAGGCGATCCCCAGCCTGTTTTAAAGCATCTGTACTGCTTGAGCCGGGAAGCCTATAAGGCCTGAGCCGGGGCTGCGTCCCCCTATGGGCCTGAATGAGGTTAGCGGGGACGCATGTAGACTGAAACGGGGAACGGCGGAGTATGCCCTCACTTGCCTGTAGAATCCGCTTCCGCCGCCCCGTCGAGCGGGTCTGCTCCAGCGGGGAATTGTTCGGCCAGGCAGACTCCGCCGCCCCCCGCCTTTGTCCCGGCGTCCCCGTGCCGTGTAAGGAACCGTGTAAAAATAACTTGACCAAATTATCAATATGAAGTATACTGTCGTATCATGAGGTAAACAGGTGCGACACTATGAAAGATCGGATTGCGGCGATGATGCCGCTATTAAAT
>JAIROB010000220.1 GCA_031257695.1 Treponema sp.
GCATCGAAGTGTGGCCCCACCGGGACACCCCCGCGTCGGTCACCGTGACCAAGACCTGGGCCGCCGCGGTGGGTTACACCAACCCCGACTACTACCGCATCGCCTACTACCTCAAGCCCAAGAACTAGTAGGCTGTGGGACTTGTGCTTTTTTCACCGACAGGACCCCCAGACAAAGTCTTAGTGCGTCCCCGCTAACCCATTATGGGTTCATGGGGGGCGCAGCGAACGCGCGGGCGGCAGGCGAGTTCCGCTACCGGGGCCCCTTACACACAGCGTCAGCGCTGCCCCGCCCACCCATCCAGGCCCATAGGGGGCGCCTTGACCTATGTGGCATTTGGCGCGATCCTGCGCCAATGAACCTTGATGACTTCGCCGCGGCCATGGAGCGTATCTGTTCCCGCAGCCTCGCAGCGCCGGGGCGGCCCCTGAGGTGGACCATCATCGCCAACCCCACGGCCGGGGGCTTTGCCATCCGCTCCCGGTGGAAAGGGCATTACGCAGCGCTGGGAGCCTGTGAAGCAAGGGCCGCCGCCAACCCCCTTAGGGAGGACGCGGGCCCCTCCCGGACCGCGCTGGACGCGGATCCGGGCCGGGACAGCCTGGGCAGGTTCGGGGTGGTCCTGACCAGGGGGCCGGAAACCGCGGCGAAGACCCTTGAGGCCCTGCTGGACGAAGCGGCCGGGCAGACCGGAACGCCCCCCTTCAACCTGCTTATCACCGCCGGCGGGGACGGGACCAGCCTGGAAGCCCTGACGGTTCTCTACTCGGCCCCCGCGGCGGTTCGCGCTAACTTCGGCGTGCTCCGGCTGCCCATGGGCACCGGCAACGACGGCGCCGACGGCTGGGAACTGGAGCCCGTGCTGGACCGGCTCATCGGGCCCTCAAGAATCGAATACGCCCGGGGCGTGCGGCTTGTCACCGCCAATCCCCGCAAAGGCCCCTTTGTGGCCTTCAATATCCTTTCCGTGGGGCTCGACGCCTTTGTCACCCACATGACCAATAAAATGAAGGGAAAATTTCCCGGCGATTCCTACAAACTCTGGGTTGATGTGGCGGCCATCCTCTACGACAGGCTCTACAGGGTGGGGCCCATGGATGTTGCCGCCTACGACGAAGCCGGCAGGACGGTGGAGGGCTTTACCGAAAAGGTCCTGCTGTTAGCGGTCGGAGCCGGCGGGCGGCGCACCTACGGTTCCCACAAAAAAATACTTCCCGACGACCGCAACGTTTGTGTGGTAAGGCAGATGCCCCTGCTCAGAAAAGTGGCCCTCAAGGGGCTCTTTACCTCCGGGGAGCACATCCACAAACCGGAATCGAAGCTGTTTACCGCCCGCCGGGTGGAGTTCCGGGGAGAAAACCCCATCCTCGCCCAGATGGACGGGGAAACAACGCTCCTCAAGCCGGAGGATTTTCCCGCCGCCATAGAGCTCACCGAACCGGCCATACCCGTAGTCAGGGACGCCGGCTCAGCCTTTCCCGCAGCGCCTTTACCGTCTCTTCAAACCGCTCCAGGTTTTTCCGTGTCAGGCTGACAAAAAAGTTTTCCCCCGCCTTTCCCGCCACCTGATCCATCTCCTCCCTGTTGCGGTAGGTGATGGCGCGGAAGGGATCATCGAAGTCCTTTGCCCGGCTGCGGTAAACCCGGCCGGCGATCCTGCGCCGGGTTTCCAGGGCGTAGTCCATTTCGCCGATAAAGGCGGCGGCGTCCGGGGGCTTTAAACACAGGTAGTTGAGGACCCCCCAGGCGTGGCGGGCCCGGTCCAGGGGATAGGCGGCGTAGAATTCGTCATAGCCGCGGTGTATGGCTTCCCAGGTTTGGATATTCCCCTCCCGTATCGCGGCGCGCAGCGCGTCCACCCGGAAAGCGGGGACGATCTGGCCGCCCAGATTTACCCAGTCCGTAATACGATTCGTCCCGCCGGGGGGATCCTCCCCCGCGTCCAGGATCTCCGCAAGCGCGGAAAAGCCCAGCTCCGGCCGCTCCTCCAGGCAGGCGATCAGGGTCTTTGCCGCGTAGAAGCGGAGCATCTCCCGGTATGCGGCCCAGGCTTTCCGGGGCTTGAGCAATACCGCCTGCCGTTTGTGCCGTTCCAGCCCCGGCGCGGGAATTTCCCCGGCGGTTTCGTCCGCAAACGCGTAGTCAGGGTCCGCAGTATAACTGTTGTCCTCCGGCTCTTCCGCGGGCCGCGCCGGCAGGCCCGCGGGGACAGGCGGGGGAACCGGAATACCCGCGGCTTCAAACCAGGCCTCCATCCGGGCGAGCGCGGCGATGATCTCCTCCGCCGTGTCCGGAGCCAGATAGTCAGTTTCGATATGCTGGACCTTGACAACCCGCTTGTCCCGATCCGCGGCTTTCCAGGAATTCCGCTCCAGGGCGTACAGGTTGTACATCCAGAAATAGGCGGGCATCACCTCCAGCCGGTCCTTCTGGGGGTTGTTGCACACCAGGGAGAAGGGGAGGGTGATGTTGAGCTCCGACGGGTAGTTTCCCTTAGCGATGATGACAAAACTGGCGAAGCGGCTGGAATGTTTCAGAGTCACCGAAAGCCCCGGCCAAAAACCCCGGCCTGCCCGGATCTCCCCGTCGTTAGCCCTGCTGTTGTGGTTTGATCCGATGGTCGCTCCCGCGGCCATGTTGGAAAGCCCCTGCACCAGGGAGGCGATGAGGAAGGAATTGTTGTGGTGCTGTTCGTGGACAGGGAAGATGAGGTTGTTAAGAATTTCGCAGCAGGACACCGTGGAATTATCCCCCAGCACCGAGTGGATCAGCCTGGCGCCGTACTTGAGGTTGCTCCGGCGCCCCATAACAAAACGCACCGCCTTGGATCCGTAGAAGGCGTGGCAGCCGTAGCCCACAATGCCGTTCACCATCTCCACCCCCTCCCCAATCTGGCTGGGCTCCTCCTCCGAGGAAAGGACGGTGAGGTTCTTGAGTTTGTTGGCGCCCTTGATATAAGCCGCTTCCCCCACCGTCACGTCCTTGATCACGGCGCAGCTTTTTATCACCGTTCCCGAACCGACCGTTCCGTAAAGCCCGCGGCGGCTGCCGTAGGTTTTCTGCGTAATGTCCCGCAGTTTTTCTGTCAAAACGGTATCGTCCCTGTAGCAGGCCCAGAGGCACGCGTCGGCGCAGATCATATCCGCAAAGGGGAGAATGGATCTGCCCCCGGCTTCGTTCATCACATCGATCCAGATACGCACATCCTCCTCTTCCCCGTCCCGGATCACCCCGTTGCCGAATTTGGCATGGTTGGTGGTCTGCATTTCGTCAATCCGGGACAGGATAACCCGGTTGCCTATGATGTAATGGGAAAGGTAGGGACACTCACGGACAGCAACATTGTCCCCGATGTCGCAGGAAATAATAGAACTGTTCCAGATCCCCACAGGAATACTAAAATCGTGGTGCCGCAGCAGCAAATTCTGCATTGCCCCCAGCCGCACGAGCCCGTAGAAATTCGAATTCCGTATCACCGCGGGATCAAAGGGATCGGTCACTAACAAGTTGTCCCAATTGGAGCAGAGGTTGCCGTTCTTTATCAGTATTTCTATCTCCCGGTCCGCGAGGCTGCGCCAGTTCTTTTTTTGCCCCCCGATTTGCCTGTCCCGCAGCCAGTATTCGTCCTTCCCCGGGGGGAGATACTGGGGGGGGATAAAGTCATAGCCGTGGCGATCCGGGCTTTGTCCGGCAATTTCAGTCATAGGCCGCTCCTGCCGTCCTGCTCTTCTTTTAGATCCCTTCGGAATATCCGTATGATGAAGGGGATGCTGAAGAGGAAGGAACAGAAATCCGATCCGGGGATGCTCAACTGTATTCCCAAAAGGCCGAGCGCCGGGGTGAGGATCAGCAGGAGGGGCAGCAGGAACAGGCCCTGGCGGGCAAGGGCCAGCAGGCTTGCTATTCGGGCTTTGCCCATGGTCTGGGTCATCATGTTGCAGAGAATTATCCATCCCATAAGGGGCATGACCGCGCAGTGCAAACGGAGGTACCGCGCTCCCAGGGCGATAAGCCGGGCGTCGTCCTCCCTGAACAGGGCGATTATCCGGGGAGCCCAGACAGCCAGGATTACGGCAATAACCGACATTCCCAGGGTGACGAACTTCGCCACAAACCAGAATGCCTTTTTTACCCGGCCGTAGAGTTTGGCGCCGTAGTTAAAGCCGCACACGGGCTGGAACCCCTGGCCCAGGCCCATGATCGAAGCGCCCACCATCATGGCAACCCGGTTTACAATGCTGATAGCCGCAATAGCCACATCCCCGTATGCCCCCGCAAGGTGGTTGATGAACACCGTGGAGGCGCTTTGCAGGCCCTGTCTGAGCAGGGAGGGAAAGCCCCCCCGGGCTATTTCCAGGTAGTTTCTCACGCTGGGGTTGAAGTTTTTAAAGCGGATGGCGATGTTGCCCTTCCTCGTGCAGCCCGCCAGAAGGACCAGGCAGCCCACAAGCTGGCTGATGGCGGTTGCCAGGGAGGCGCCCAAAACCCCCAGCCGGAACACAAAGATAAACAGAGGATCCAGGCCCAGGTTGAGGATGGCGCCGGAGATCATCCCCGCCATGGCGTACAGGGAACTGCCCTGGAACCGGAGCTGGTTGTTCAGGACCTGGGACGCCGCCATAAAGGGGGCGCCGATGAGGATGAACCGCATATACGAGCGGGCGTAGGGAAGGATCGTGGGAGTTGATCCCAGAACAAGGGACAGGGGATTGATAAAGATCTGTCCCGCCAGCGACAGCGCCCCCGCCACAATGAAGCAGCTTATGAAACCCGTAGCCGCCATTTGCGCTGCTCTGTCAAAGTGCTTGGCCCCCATCTCCCGGGAAATGAAGTTTCCCGATCCCTGGCCAAAGAAAAACCCCAAAGCCTGGACAATCGCCATCAGGGGGAAGACCACCCCCACCGCGGCAACCGCGCTGGTCCCCAGGGAGCCGACAAAGTAGGTGTCCGCCAGATTGTAGATCCCGGAAACCAGCATGATGATCATGCTGGGAATCCCCAGGCGGACCACCAGCCCCTCAACCGGAGCGGTGGTCATATACCGGAACCGCTCATCCTGCCCGTTTTGCATCGTTTCCATTCAGACCAGTATGGAACGATTAACGCGATCACGCAAGCGGAAAAAAAGGCCCGGCCCCAAAAGCCCCGGCGCCCCGCTCAGGAAATCTCCTTGAGGACCAGCTTCCCGGGCGCCGGGGCTGTGTCGCCGTACTCCACCGCGTCCTGTAGTTGGGGCAGGGCCGCGGCAAGTCCCGCCTCGTCCCGGGCCCAGACGGTCATGATCAGGTCCCCCGGGGCTACCTTGTCCCCGCCCTTGCGGTGGAACCGGATCCCCGCGGTGGGGCTTACCGGATCCTCCAGGCGGTTCCGGCCCACCCCCAGGTCTATCCCGGCGCGGCCCGTTTTCCAGGCGTCTATCCGGCTGATGTAGCCGGCCCTCTCCGCCCTAAGCTCCGCGCTCACCGGGGAGCGGTAGGTTCCGCGGAGTTCCAGGAACTTCCCCACATCCCCCCCCTGGGCGGCGATATTGGCCAGAAACAGCTCCCGTGGTTTGCCCCCTGCCAGGGCTTCTTCGCAGAGCCGCCGCCCCTCCGCCGGGTCCTTCGCCTTACCCCCAAGAATCGCCATACGGGCCGCCAGTTCCAGGGTTACTTCCATCAGATCCGCCGGGCCGCGGCCCTCCAGACAGTCCAGGCTTTCCTCGACCTCCAGGAAATTGCCCGTCATAGCGCCCAGAGGCTCGTTCATGTCCGTAAGCAGGGCGATGACGCGCTTCCCCATGGCGGTTCCGGTCTCCACCAGGGACCGGGCGAGCTTTTCCCCGTCGCCGCTGTCCTTCATAAAAGCGCCGGAGCCGAATTTTACGTCAAAGACCAGGGCGTCCGCGCCTTCCGCCGCCTTTTTGGAGAGGATGCTCGCGGTAATCAGGGGAATAGACTCCACCGTGGCGGTCACGTCCCGGAGCGCGTAGAGAAGCCGGTCCGCGGGAACTATGTCCCTGGTCTGGCCGGTCATGGCAAAACCAACCTCAGCCAGGATCCGCCGGAATTCCCCCGGGTCCAGATTGGTCCGGTAACCCGGTATCGAGTCCAGCTTATCCAGGGTGCCCCCGGTGTGGCCCAGCGCCCGGCCCGACATCATCGGGTCCCTGATGCCCAGGGACGCGACGATAGGCGCCAGGATCAGGCTGGTTTTATCCCCAACCCCGCCGGTGGAATGTTTATCCACAAAGGGACCGCCTATGCCGGAAAGGTCCATGGCCGCGCCGGACTTGAGCATCAATTCGGTGAGGGCAGCGGTTTCCGCGGCGGTCATCCCCCGGAAATACACCGCCATAGCCCAGGCCGCGGCCTGGTAGTCAGGAATTTCCCCCGCCACATAACCGCCGATAAGAAACCCAAGCTCCTCCCGGGAAAGCTCCTCCCCGGAGCGCTTCTTCATAATGATATCCACAGCGCGCATAGCCGCCTCCTTCCTCAAAAATCCCAGGTCCCCAGCCGTTTCCCCAGGGCGTTTCCCATAATCGTGGTAACAAAGAGCCTGGCCTGCCGGGCGGAAACACCGTCCATGGAGCGCCGGGCCATTTGTGGGGGGGACAGCCCCAGCGCCGCCGTAAGCCAGGCCCTGGCGCCCGGACCCAGGGCGCCGGTATCTTCAGTCTCGCTTAAATCGGGCCGGATTCCCAATACCTCCGCCCACTTCCAGAGAAAGTAGATGAAGGAGCGCTCGCACCCCCCCGGGTCCGCGGTTTCCAGCGCGCCCAGCGATGCCTCCGCCAAACCGAAGGTTTCCACCCATGCCCCCCCTCCTCCGTATCCCGCCAGGATCGTTTCCGCAATAGCCGCGGCCGCGGAGGAACGCTCATAGCTCTCCCTGATGCCGGGCTTCCAGGACCGGACATCGAAGTCGGTTATCTTACGGGAATCCCGCACCGGATCCCGGTAGATCCAGAGTTTGCCGCAATGATAGGGCGCCACATAGGCCCTGAGTTTGCTCTTTGGTCCGCCAAAAACCGTAGCCCGCACAACCCCCTCCTCAGCGGTGAGGATCCACGCCTCCCGGTTGGCTTCCCCGGAGGGCCGCACCCGGAGAATGAGCGCCGAATCGGTAAAGAGCCGCATTACGGATCAGTATACCATCGGCAAGCGGAAGGGGGGAAGTCTCCCCCTCGCTCCAGCCGCGCTTTGCGCGTCTTACGCTACCCCCTCGCCTAGGGGTTCCACCCCTAAAACCCCGCCTGTGCTCAACTTGACCCGCAATTCAGGCCCGGCGCCCCGTTCAGGACAGATCTTCCCCATTGTTTCCTGGTTATACGCTGTTGCCCTTTCCCATCTGTGGTACCGGCAGAAAAACAAAGTCCCTGCGACCAAGGCCCCCCATGGACCCGCAGACGGCACGGGGACGCACAAACACTGTGTAATGGAGGTATCGGTAAAAAAAAACAAAGGCCCCGCAACCCAGGCCCCCCAAGGACCCTCTACGCGGCACGGGGACGCACAAACACTGCGTAATGGAGGTACCGGCAGAAACACAAAAGCCCCGCGACCCAGGCCCCCCATGGACCCCAACGCTGTACGGGGACGCACAAACACTGCGTAGGGTGGTACCGGCAGAAAAACAAAGTCCCCGCGACCCAGGCCCCCCATGGACCCCAACGAGGCACGGGGACGCACACACACTGTGTAAGGGGGGGGTGGGGGGGGGGGGGGGGGGGGGCCGCCCGGGGTGGGGGGGGCAGAGGCGGCGGGGGGGGGGGGGGGGGGCGCCGCCCCCCCCCCAAACTTAATTAGAG
>JAIROB010000248.1 GCA_031257695.1 Treponema sp.
CTGCCCTATCCTCCCCAGCAAAAAACCGCCCAGGCTGTATTTGCCCGCGTCTCTTTTTACAACCTCCAGGGCCTTGGCGTAATCCCCCCGGGCATAGTGGTATTTTGCGCGCACCAGAAGCTCCAGGCCAAACGCAATGGGATTGAGATCGCTTTCTTCAAAATCATTTTTAAGCCAGGGGGCCATCCTGCCGGTCTGGCCGATTTGGGCGTAGAACCATCCGATTAGTATATCGTAGTAGAGGTAACGGTTCATGTAGGATTTTTCCTCAAGCAGGGCATCCCCGCGCCTGAGCAGTTCTTCTATTTTTTCATGGTTTCCGTTGGCAATATTGATCCGCACCAGGTAAAATATAGCCCTGCCCATGGTTTCATACTGATTCTTTTCCTGTGCCTTGAACAGCGACTGGTAAGCCATCTGTTCCGCCCTGTCCTGTTCGTTGCGGAAAAAGGCCAGCTCCGCCCAGGCCAGATCGACCATGCCGTAGGTAATGCCCCCGAAAGATGACACTGCCAGGGGAACGGTGGCTTCCAGCGCGGCAATGTACCGCTCCATCTCCCCCCGTTCGGCGCTGTTTACCCGGCAGAGGTAGGTGCTGAGGAGCGCCACGGTTCTGGGGTCCCGGTAGGAGCTGCCGCTTTGCTGGTAGTAATGGTACGCCCGTTCAAAACTTTGCACATAGCTGTAGTCCCTGGTATACATACAGGTCACATAGCCGATTAAACCCAAATTGAAGTAACAGTGCGCCAGCGCATAGGCGTCGCCGCCGCTGGCGAGCCCGGCCTCAAGCCTTGCGGCAAGGACCTTGAGTCCCGCGGCGGCTTCTTCAAACCGTTCCAGGGCGATAAAGACCCACATACGGACAAGGCTTGCGTCGGGATTTTCCTCGAACAGGGATTTCGGCGCCCGGTCCAGAATTTCCACAAGAAATTTTCCGATGCTCCTGGGAAGCAGCAGGGGCAGGGAATAGAGTATCTCAAAGAGTTTGTCCCAGGCCCCGGCCTTCGCGTAGTAACTGATGGCGTCCACCTTCAGGTTGTTTTCCGCGCACCAGGAGGCGGCCTTTATATACACATCCCGTTTCTCCTCCTCCGAAAGCTCCCCCTGCCTGCCGCTCAGATACTCCAGGAAAAGGTGGTGCACCCGCCAGGTGTGCAGATAGGGATCGTAACGGACAAAGGAGCTGATCCGCCCCAGATCCTCCAGAAGGCCGGTTTCCCCGGCGATGTCGGAAAGTATATCCATGGTCAGATGGTCTATGAGGGATAGTTTGATGAGCAATTTCCGCAGATCCTCTGAAACAACCGAAAAAATCTCTCTCTCGATGAAGTTTACCGTATTGAGCTTTACCGAAGAGGGAAGATACGCTTCCCCCGGAGGGGAGTTTTTCAGGGCACGCGCCGCCAGATGCACCGCCAGGGCCCACCCTTCGGTGTCCCGGTACACATCGTCATACACGGCGGCAGGAGCGTCAAGCCCCTGGGCGCGGAAAAACTCCCGGATTTCCTCCAGGCTGAACCGCATATCATCTTCGGTTATCCTGGCCAGGAGGCCCTTGGAGAGCATGGGGATGGTATTGATGCCGGGTTCTTTTCGGGAAATCAGTATGGTGCTGACGTTGGGCAGGTTGGCGGAGGTGGAGCGCTCAACAAAACGGAGCACCGCAGGTTCCCGGATCAGGTGAAAATCGTCGTAGACAAAAATATACTTCCACCCCGACAAAAGATAATTGCGGGGAATCCGCAGGTAGAGGCCGAACTTCTGGTCCGAATCGGGAAAGCCGATTTCCCGGAGCCTTGCCGCAGTATCGCTGCTGATAAACTCTACGGCCCGGCAGAAGTTTCCCCAGAAACTCCAGGCCAGGTTATCCCGCTCAAAGAGCTGTATCCAGACCGCAATCGAGTTATACTTCCGCACAAACGCGGAAACAGCCTGGGTTTTCCCGTAGCCCGCCCCGGCGGTCACCGTAACCAGGGGGCTGCGCACCGCCTTTTCCAGTAAATCGAAAATCTTGGGCCGTTCCAAATAGAATTCATTTTCCGGGGCGATGGGGATATTACTATAAAACAAATTATTCCGCATTGCTTTGTCTCGACCTCTGCTTCCCCAAACCGATGTTGTATGGAAGCCCCGTATGAAAGTTCTTTTGCCGGCAACTTTCCTTTCGCTTGATAGTGTACACCATGGGCGGCATCAACGTCAAGTAATTCTTTGCAGAGCAATGGTTTAGGAAATTCCATCCGACGAATCCTTATTCAATTTTTACGCATACAAATACAAAGGCATGATTTTCGGACCGAGGTTTTGAAATTTTATACGAAAAAAATCAAAAATCATGTTTATTGGGGAGGCTGTTCTAAAACTTTGGTTTTGGGAAAGCTTCAGGGATTTATCCTGTCCCGGTTCGCCGTTCTTGAACCGCCGCCCCTTTTTGTGTACCATGGGGACATGGCGAAGATCAAAATCCCGGTATGGCCTGAGCTAAGCCCCGAAAATACGGGGCCCGCCGCTCCCCTGGACAGGGGCATCGCGGCGTACCGGAACGCCATGCGGTCCCCGGCGGAAAAGGAGGAGGGCAAGGCGGAACCTGTCCGGGCGCCGCGGCAGAGTCCCCCGGTTCCCGGAGAGGGCTTTCTCAAAACCGGCGAGGGGCCAAAAACGCCCATCCCCGGGGACGATCCCAAAGACGGCGGAAACCGCTTCCGCAAGCTGCCCAAAATACTGCCCCGGGACGGACCGGAGCAGGGTTCCGGGGATTCCAAACTCCGGCGGGTGGCGAAGTTTCTCATCCTTATCGGGGGGGACGAGGCCGCGGGCATCCTCTCCAAGCTCGATATTGAACAGGTGGAGGCTATCTCCCGGGAAATCGCCTCGGTCCGGGGAATTTCCGGGGACGAAGCCTCGGAGATCTTTGAGGAATTCCGCTCCCTCCTTTCCCCAAGCTACCGTTTCATGGGGGCAAACTCCGGGGGCGTTGAGGCTGCCCGGCGGCTCCTCTACGCCGCGTTCGGGCCGGAAAAGGGGATGGAATTCCTCAACCGGGCCCTGCCGAAAACCAGGGAGAACCCCTTCAGCTTTTTGGAGGAATTTAACGGCGAGCAGATCGCCCTGCTGCTCAAGGAAGAATCCCCCGGAACCGCGGCGCTGATCCTCTCCCGGCTGCCCCCCAAACTGTCCGCGGAAACCCTGACCGCCGTTGGAAGCGGCGGCAAAATGGAAATAGTCAGGCGCATAGCCCGGCTGGGCCACACCGCGCCGGAGGTGCTGGAACAGGTTGCGGGGGCGTTGAGGGAAAAGGCCCGGAAACTGGGCAACGTGCGTCCCGGGGACGCGATAACCCTGGACGGCCGGGGCGCGCTGGCGGCAATTCTGAAACAATCGGATTTTTCCTTTGGGGATCGCATCATCCAGGAGCTTGACCAGGAGGACCCCGAACTGAGCCAGGAACTCAAGGAACGGCTCAATACCCTGGAGGACGTGATCAAGGCCGAAGACCGGCCCCTCCAGGAAAAGCTGCGGTCCATGACGGATAGGGATCTGGCGCTGCTGCTCAAGGGCAAAACGCCGGAATTTGCCGACAAGCTCCTTTCCAACGTTTCCGCGCAGCGGCGGATCGAAGTACGGGAGGAGATCCGCATCATGGGCGCCGTCCCCCGGCGGGACGTGGAGGATGCCACCAAGTCTTTCCTCGCCTGGTTCAGGGAGAACCGCGAGGAAGGCCGTATTTTACTCATCGACGACGAGGATGTAATTCTATGATGACAGACAAGGGTTTTGAACTGCTTGGGGAGGCTGATCTTCCCGAACTGAACGCCAGGGGTATTTGGGTCCGGCATATAAAAAGCGGAGCCCAGGTTTTCCATGTCCTCAACGACGACCCAGAAAACCTGTTCGGTTTTGCCTTTGCCACCGCGCCGGAGGACTCCACGGGTGCGGCCCATATTCTGGAGCATTCGGCGCTCTGCGGATCGGAAAACTATCCCTTAAAAGACGCTTTTCTGGTTCTGGCCCAGGGAAGCCTCCAGACCTTTCTGAACGCGTGGACCTTTCCGGACAAAACGGTCTACCCCGCAAGCTCCGCCAACGAGCAGGACTACTTCAACCTCATGGCCGTGTACGGGGACGCGGTGTTCCGGCCCCTGCTTTCGGAATGGACCTTCATGCAGGAAGGGCGCCGTCTGGATTTTGCCCCCCCCGGGGAAAACCAGTCCTCTCCGGGAAAACTGCGGATAACCGGGGTGGTTTACAACGAAATGAAGGGAGCCTATTCCTCCATGGACGAATACGCCGGACGCTGGTCCGTCCGGGCGGCGCTGCCCGACACGCCTTACGCCTTTGACTCCGGGGGCGACCCGGAGAAGATACCGGATCTGACCCTGGAGGGGCTGCGGGATTTCCACCGGCGCAAATACTCCCCCGCCAACTGCCGCATATTTCTGGCGGGAAATATCCCCACGGAAAAACAACTGCGCTTTCTTGCCGAAAAATTCCTGGACAGCCTCCCCGCGGGAGAAGCCGCGCCCCCCATCCCCAGGGCGGAACCCTGGACGGAACCCCGGACCATGGTCATACCCTGCTCAGCGGGCCCCGAACAGAAGTCCACGGTGATCCTCTCCTGGCTTTTAGGGGACAGCGCCGACCGCGGCGAAACCATGGCGTTCTCCGCGTTGACGGAAATACTGTTGGGTCATGACGGTTCCCCCCTGACCCGGCTGCTGGTTGAATCCGGCCTGGGGGAAGACCTGGCCCCGGTGAGCGGGCTGGAAACCGAACTCAGGGAGACCGTCTTTACCGCGGGGCTGCGGGGGGTTGATAGGAGCGGCGGTGGCGGCGATATTGCCCAAAAAATAGAAAAACTCATCCAGGGCGAATTGCAGCGCCTTGCCTCCGGCGGCATCCCCAAAAAAGAAGTTGAAGCGGCGCTGCTGTCCATGGAATTTTCCAACCGGGAAATACGCCGCGCCGGGGGGCCCTACTCCCTGGTATGGATGCGCCGCTCCCTGCGGTCCTGGCTGCACGGCGGCAAACCCTGGGACAGCCTGCTCTTTGCGGACCCCTTTGCGGAGCTGAAACGCAGCCTTGCGGAGGACAGCCGCTACTTTGAAAAGCTCATCCAGCGCCGCCTGATCGACAACCCCCACCGGGCTCTGATTGCCATAGATCCCCAGCCGGGCCTCCAGGCGGAGAAGGACGCGGCTCTGGCCGCGGAGCTTGCCGAAAAAGAAGCGGCGCTCACCCAGGCGGAGCGGCAGGGCATTATCGACAAAGCCGCGGAACTGGAAAAAATCCAGAGTCAAAGGGACAGCCCCGAGGCGCTGGCAGCCATACCGCACCTTTCCCGGAAAGATCTTGTCCCGGATATTGAAACCGTCCCCCGGGAACTGCTCGACATCCGGGGCATCCCGGCGCTGGGCCACGAAATTTTTACCAACGGCATCAGCTACGGGGATTTTTTTATTCCCCTGGACATCCTGGACAGCGGCGACTATCCCTGGCTGCCCCTCTTTTCCCGTTCAGTGGTTTCCCTGGGCCTTCCGGGAATGGATTACGGCGAAGTCTCCGGCCTGCTGGCCCAAACCGTCGGGTCCTTCTACGCCACCCTCCACTCAGGCTCCGCGCTGAACGGAGCCGCCGGGACTGTCCCGCTCCCCACGGGGACATTGGACCTGGTGGGCAGGGATTGGCTGCACTTCCGTCTCAAGGCCCTGGACGAAAAAATGCCCGCGGCGCTGGACCTGGCCCGGCGGCTTATCATGGAGGCGGACTTTTCCGACCGGCGCCGCATCCGGGACCTGGTTCTGGAAATGAAGAACGATATGGACGCGAGCCTGGCGCCCGGGGGAAACGGCTTTGCCTGGAGCCGCTCCGGCCGGTTTTTTTCCCGGTCCAGGGCGGTGGAAGAGCTTTGGAACGGCGTTGCCCAGCTTGAGACCATCCACCGCATTGCCGCCATGGACGCCGACGAGATATGCGCCGTACTGAGCCGCATACGGGACACCTTGATACACCGCGGGGGGCTTTTTGCAAACATCGCCGGAGACGCCGCTGCCCTCGCCGCGGCGCGGCGGGGGATAGCGGATCAGTTCGGCGGCTTAGGCGCGCCCCGGCCCCGGAAACTCCGCCCGGAGGACACGGCGCCCTTCTACGCCCTGGTATCCGGCCCGGCGGGCAAGGCCGAGGTCCTGTCCTCCCCCAGCCTCCAGGTAGGCTTTGCCGCCATGACCCTTCCCGCCGCGTCCCTGACCCAGCGGGAAGCCGGCGCGGAGGCGGTGCTGGCGCACTGGCTCTCCACGGGCGCCCTCTGGGAGGAGCTGCGTATGAAGGGCGGCGCCTACGGAGCCTCCGCCGGTCCCGACGGGATGGAGCGGGTCTTCGCCCTTTCCACCTACCGGGACCCGAACCCGCTCCGTTCCCTGGAAACCTTTCCCGGGATTCTGAAAGAAGCCGCGCTCAAGGTCCCGGATGATGAGGAGCTTACCAAAGCGGTGATAGGGAGTTTTTCCAAAGAGACCCGTCCCCGCAGCCCGGCGGAAAAGGTCCTTGCCGATTGCCTGCGTTTCCTCTACGGCATTGAGGATCGGTTCAGGAAGGCCAAGCTGGAATCCCTTATTTCGATCACCGCGGCGGAGCTTGCCGCGGCCGCTGAACGTCTTGCCGTTTCCTGGGAAACAGGCCCGGGGATTCTCACGGCGCTGGCGGGAACAGCGGACGCGGAAAATGCCGCGGCAAAGCTGGGGGCGGAGATACGGACGCTGCCGGTTTGACCCGGCGCGTTTTTGCAAGGAGCAGCAATGGGAAATGAAAGACCCGGAGTAAACCCTGACCCGGTAGTATTTCTACACGGCTTTAAAGACGAGGCCCTGCTGACCGTGGTCCGCGCGGTAAGGGCCGCCGCGGCCGAAGCGGGGATGGACGGCGGGAACATCGCCTTTACCACCTCAACCCCGGTCAACCTGGAATGGAAGATGAAGGCGCTGATCCGGGAAGTGCGGAAAGAGCATGATCATTTCCGTGAGGCGGAGGAAGAGGGGTAACAGGATAGGAGGGGGAAATATCATGTATGCTTGGTTAGCTAAACGCCGGTTTTTCCGGTGGCTGTAGTTAAGTCCTTACCCTGTAAGGACTTAACTACAGCCAGGACCGGGAATCGAACCCGGGACCTACGCATTACGAGTGGGTGTTTAGCTATACCATATTCCCGTCTATGACGGTCTATAGCATACATATAATAGTAGAATATACGAATTGTCAAGCATTTTAGAACTTGATGAAACATTATTTTTTCTTATTA
>JAIROB010000084.1 GCA_031257695.1 Treponema sp.
CTGGCTAAAAAGGTTTCTGATGATGATTTTGATGCCATTTTTATTGTTAGAATTCATCCCTTTGAGTCTTGGAACTACAAGATTTTACCACACCAAAATCGTCATGTTATTGTTTGACAGTTCATAAAGAGGAAGCTGCTTGCGCAGCATCAGAGACCTCGGCCTCCGCAATGGCTAGTAGGTTGATTGGACTAAAAGCATGGATAAGAGGATAACCACGAACCACACAAACACCACGAACGTTTGCTTTGCAACCTTGGCTTTGCCTGAATTCCTTTTATTTCGTGAGGTTTTAGGCCAAGTTTGTGTGGTTTGTGTGGTTTGTGTGGTTTGTGGTTAAATTTGTTCTGCCTATGTACCCTGGCGTAACCTGAGCAATCAGGCGATTTAGTCTAATCAACCTACCAGGCCCCCATGGCCCCCCCACCCTTTCTGATTACCGCGCAAGCGGTTTCTGATGACGCACAAACACTGTGTGGTGGCGATGTCGGCAGAAACAAAGGCCCCGCGACCAAGGCCCCCCCATGGACCCTTAAACGGCTCGGGGACGCACACACACCTTGTAATGGGGGTGTCGGTGGAAAAAGTACGGGAGGGGCCACCGGAGGGCCCCGTGCTTTTTCCAGCCGACAGGACCCCCCAGACATAGTTTTAGTGCGTCCCCGCTAACCCAACCGGGTCCATGGGGGGGGGGCGCAGCTATTGAAGATTCTCCGGGAAACAGGCTATACTGGATTCCATGAACCAAACGCTTGAAAACCTTAAAACCCGCGGGCTCTTCCAGCAGTGCACCGATGCTGACGCGCTTTCCCGCCTCATGGACCAGGGCCCGGTTACGTTTTACGTGGGCTGCGATCCCACCGGCCCCAGCCTGCACATAGGCCACATGGTGCCCTTTTTCGCGTTCCGCCACCTCATGGCCGCGGGGCACAGGGGCATAGCCCTCATAGGCGGGGGCACCGCCCGCATAGGGGACCCTTCGGGGAAGACCGAAATGCGGAAGATGCTCAGTTACGAACAGCTCGACGCCAACGCCGCCTCCATAACCGCCCAACTGGACCGCTTCCTGGGCTTCGACGGGGACAGGGCCGGAACCGCGAACAACAAGGACTGGCTCGCGGACCTCAACTACATCGACTTCCTCCGGGAAATAGGCAGCCACTTTTCGGTCAACCGTATGCTCGGTTTTGAAGCCTACAAGCTGCGGATGGAAACCGGCCTTTCCTTTATCGAATTTAACTACCAGATCCTCCAGAGCTACGACTTCCTGGAACTCTACCGCCGCCGCGGCAACCGCCTCCAGATAGGCGGGGACGATCAGTGGGGCAACATCGTGGCCGGGGTGGATCTTATCCGCCGCGTCGAAGGCGCCGAAGTGTTCGGCATGACCTTCCCCCTGGTGACCGCCGCGGACGGCAAAAAGATGGGCAAAACCGAGAAGGGCGCGGTTTTCCTGGACAGCGCCCTCACCAGCCCCTACGAGTTCTTTCAGTATTGGCGGAATATCCACGACGCGGACCTCCGGCGCTTCCTCCTCATGTTCACCTTCCTCCCCGTGGAGGAAATTGACGATATTGCCGCGGCCGGGAAAAACCCCAACGAAGGCAAGGAACGCCTGGCCTGGGAAGTAACCGCCCTGATCCACGGCAGGGACCAGGCGGACCAGGCCCTGTCCGGCGCCAGGGCCGCGTTTGGCGGCGGCGGGGACAGGTCCGCCATGCCCGCCGCGTCCCTGTCCCGCGCCAGGTTTGAGGCGGGCTACAGCGTGGTGGACCTCTTTGTCGACGCGGGCCTGGCCCCCACCAAAAGCGAAGCCCGCCGCCTGGTTCTGCAGGGCGGGGCCTTCCTGTCCCCCGGCGGCTCCGGCCCGGTGGCTGTCACCGATGTGGCGGCCCTGATCCGCGCGGACGCCCTGGACGGGCAGGGGGAGCTGCTGCTCCGGGCGGGGAAAAAACGGTTCTGCCGGGTGGTGGCCCGGTGACCCGGAAATAACCGCGGGCCCTCAGATCAGCACCGAGCGGATCAGCCTGGTAAACAGCTTCGCCATGTCCCGGACGCTCATGTCCATGCCGGTTTTAAGCCATTCCTGCAGCATCGCTATGCACCCGTCCCGGAAAAAAACCGACCGGTAGTTCATAATCCGTTCTTCCTCCGGCGCTTCCGCGGCAATGACTTTAAACTGCCGCATCCGTCCGGTAAAATACCGGGCAAACTTCTTTTGAAAGTCCCGTTCCCCGTTTTCGCTCAGAAGCGCCTGAATCGAATTGCTGTTCCCCGCAATGGAGAACAGCACCGCCTCTATCAGCATCAGCAGTTCCTTGGCCGGCAGCATGGTTCTCCCGGGGGAGTACTGCTGTATGAGCTTGTCAAACTCCACAAAGATCTCCTCCTCCATCTGCCCCAAAAGATCGTACTGGTCCTTGTAGTAGGCGTAGAAGGTCGAGCGGCTCACCCCCGCGGCTTCGCAGATCTCCTTGATGGAGATATCCAGAACCGACTTGGCCTTTAACAGCTCCACCAGCCCGTCCCGCAGCGCCTTCCGGGTAAACCGCGCCCGTATGTCCGTCTTCGCCATCCCCTGCCTCCCGCGGCAACGGGGCGCTCCGCCCCGTCCCGGCAATTCCCCCCATTCTGTACAAAAGCCGGACAAAATACTACATAATGTCCGAAAAATAAACACAATCCACATAAATTGTACAGCCCATATAAAAATACCGCCCTATACTGCTCCCGGTCAATGGGCCTGGCCAAAGGAGCTGCGGTTGGAAAAAATTTTCAGGCATCCCCGGGCGGTGGCGGGCGGCGTCGCGCTGGTCACCCTTTTTTTCGCCCTCCAGCTTCCCCGGGCGCGGATGGACAACAACATCATCGCCTTTCTGCCGGACCATATAGCGGAACGGATCCTCGCCAAGCACTTCGAGGACCAGTACGGCGGCGAAATCATGATCATGACCGGCCTTGAGCGCCCCTACGGCACGGTTTTCGACCCCCTTTTTCTTTCCCGAATCAGGGACTTCGGCAAAACCGTGGAAACCTTTGAGCTGGTAAAAAACGTCAACTCCATCATGTCAACCCAGTATATCACCGCGGATCAGGAAAGCATCATTGTCGCGGATCTGGTGGACGACGGCTTTTCCGGAACCCCCGAAGAAATAGCCGAACTCCGGCGCCGCCTTGCCTCCTGGGATGTGTACCAGGGAGCGCTTGTCTCCCGGGACCACAGCGCCACCCAGATTGTGGTCACCCTGAACGCCGCGTCCGGCGAGTCGGGCAACCCCGAAGTGGCCGCGGCCCTGGCGCAAATCCGGGATCTGGCAAAGGAGATGTTCGCCGGGCTGGCCAATGTGTACACCGCGGGGCAGCCCCTGGTGTCCGCCGCGTTGAGCGAGTCGGCCTTTGCCGACATTATCTTTCTGGTCCCCCTGGCCCTGGCCGCGCTGCTGACCGTGCTGGTCTTCTCCTTCCGCCGCTGGGATTTCGTGCTGTTCCCCCTCCTCACCGTGCTTGCCGCGGTCATCTGGGCCCTGGGCGCCATGCCGCTTTTTCACGTGACCCTCACCCTGCTTTCCATGGTCCTGCCGGTGATCCTCATCGCCGTGGGAAGCGCCTACGCCATTCACCTGGTTTCCCACTACCGGGACGAGGCGGACTCCCGCGCCCTCACCGGGGAAGAACACCGCGCCTTTGTCCTCCGCCTCCTCCGCAGGCTGGCAAAACCCGTGTTCCTCGCCGCGCTCACCACCTTTGCGGGCTTCATCTCCTTTTGCTTCGCCCCCCTCACGCCCATGCGCGACTTCGGCGTCTTCGCCTCCTTCGGCGTCCTCGCCGCGTTTTCCGTAGCCATGCTCCTGGTCCCCGCGCTCCTCATCATCCGCGGCCCCGGGACCCGCAAAGCCCCGGCGCGGAAAAGCGGCGCCGGGCAAAAACCCCGGTTCAGCCTGAACAGCGCCCTCGCCAAAACCATGAGCGCGGCGGCGCGGCGCAAAGCCCCCGCGCTGGCCCTGACCGCGCTGGTCATCCTGGTTTCCGTCATCGGCGCGTCCAAAGTCGTGGTGGACAACTCCATGGTCGAATTTTTCAGCGAGGACACCGAGGTAAGCCGGGGCGACCGCTTCATCCGGGAGCATTTCGGCGGTTCCGCCCAGCTTTTCGTGTCCGTGGAAGCGGAGGACACCCAAACCCTGCTTGACCCGGCGGTCCTCACCGCCATGGACGGCCTTTCCGCCTATCTCAGCGAGCGTGTCCCGGAGGTCGGCAAGGTAAGCTCCTTTACGGACCTCGTCAAACGCATGAACCAGATGTTCAACGTGGGCGAAAGCCCCGACGGAATCCCGGCCCTGACAGGCCCGGCTGAGGAACCCGGCGGCAGCTTCGGCTTTGGGGATTTCGGGTTCGAGGATCAGGAGGGGGAAGCCTCCCCCCCGCTCCAAAGCCCTGCGGGCTTTTCCGCTTCCCCCTCTGCGGGGGACACCCCCGCAACGCCCCCGGCCTCGTCCCTCACCGCGGTGAGCTTCGCCCTGATCAACGCCGCGGCGGGAAAGCGCCCGGACATGAGCGCCGGGGAACTGGTCCGGGAACTGGAGCGGCTGGCGAATTACCAGGGCTACGGGTACTACGAAATCCCCGCGGACCCGGCGCGTTACGGAAAGCAGAGCCCGGAGGAATTACAGCAGTTGGTGGCAAACTACCTGGCGCTGCTCTCCGGGGACCGCAGCCAGACCATGTCCAACGACCCGCTGGAGCCCACCGCGGTGGAAATGATCATCCTGATCAACAGCCGGTGGCAGGAGGACGTGCAAAAGGTCATCAGGATAATACAGGACTACGCGGCCGCGAATTTCCCCGAAACCGTGCGGGTCCTGGCCGGCGGCGGATCCGCCCAGGAGGGGGCGCTGGCGGTTCTGGTGGTAAACTCCCAGATCATCTCGATTGTCGTGTCCGCTTTGATGGCGCTCCTTATCGTGGCCCTCTCCAACAGATCCCTGGCCGCGGGCCTCATCGCGGCGCTGCCCCTGGCGGTCGCAGTCCTGGCCAACTTCGCGGTCATGGGCTTCCTCGGCATCACTCTCAACATGGCCACCGCCATGATCGCCAGCCTGGCCGTGGGCATAGGCATCGATTATACGATTCACTTTATAGAAGCCTTCAAACGGGAGCACCGTTCCGGCGGCGACTATCTCTACCGCGCCTTTGCCGGTTCCGGCAAGGCCATACTCATCAACGCCCTGTCGGTGGGCGCGGGCTTTTGCGTCCTCGCCTTCTCCCGGTTCCGCATCATGGCGCAGTTCGGCGGCCTGGTGGCGCTCTCCATGGCCATAAGCGCCGCGGTAAGCCTCACGGTCATTCCCGCGCTGCTGATCGCGGTAAAACCCGGGTTTATTTACGGAAGCGCTGAAAACAAAGGAGTTTTGCCATGAAGAAGTTTTGTGTGTTCGTCGCCCTCATTGTGATCGCCGCGCTCGCCCGCGCTCAGGACGGGGCGGACATTATCCGGGCGGCCAGGGACCGTATCCGGTCGGACACCATGTCCAGCCGTTCCCGCATGGTGATAACCGCGAAGAACGGGTCCCTCAGCGAGCGGGTCATCGACCAGTATTCAAAGGACGGGGACGGCGGGCGCTCCCGGTCGGTCATCGTGTTCCAGAGCCCCGCGACGGTGCGGGGGACCCGCTTCCTCACCATAGACAACCCTTCGGGCTCAAGCGATCAGTGGATATTCCTCCCCGGCATAGGCAAGGTCCGGCGCATCGCCGCGTCGGAAAGCGGCGGCAGCTTTATGGGCACGGATTTTTCCTACGACGATATGTCCGTCATGGACCGGGACCCCGAACTCGACGACCACAGCATCCTCCGGGAGGAGGAACTGGAGGGCGCCCCCTGTTACGTCGTCCAGTCCCTGCCCAGGGACAAAAATTTTTCCTACTCCAAATCGATTTCATGGATAGACAAGGCCGTTTACCGGGTCTACCGCCGGGAAATGTACAACCGGCGGGGCGCCCTGGAAAAGACCATGGAAATGTCCGGATACCGGGACGTGCAGGGCCGGGACACCCCTATGGAGACCAAAGTCTCCACCCCCGCGGCGGGCACCTTCACCACCATCTACATGGACATCGTCAAATACGACGATCCCATTCCCGAAGGGGTCTTTACCACGGCCTACCTTGAGACCGGGAGGGTCAGATGAAAAGGTCAGCGCGCCAGTAGTACCGCCACATCGTTCACGTTGGTTCCCGTGGGGCCGGTTATCACCAGGCCGTCTACGGCTTTGAGGCCGTGGTACGCGTCGTTGTTGTCCAGAATGTCCCGGGGGTTGAGCCCCCGCGCGGCCAGTGCCGCCAGGGTGGCGCCGTCCACGATTCCTCCCGCGGCGTCGGTGGGGCCGTCGGTGCCGTCGGAGCCCACGGAGAAGATCGCCAGGTCGGGTATGCCGGCGATGCCTTCCGCCGCGGCCAGGGCAAGCTCCTGGTTGCGGCCCCCCTTGCCGTTTCCCGTGACGCGCACCACGGTCTCGCCCCCAAGGATGATGGCGCAGGGGCGGCCGGGGCTGAACTCCCCGGAGCCGGATCCGCCGCCTATACTCCGGGCAATGGACGCCATAAGGCGCCCCGCCTCGCGGGCTTCGCCGTCCATGTCAACGCAGAGGATCTGCGGGGCGTAGCCCAGATCCCGCGCCGTAAGCGCCGCGGCCGCGCAGAGGCTGCGGACGCTGCCGGTGATTACGGTTTCCACATTGTCGAGCGCCTTGGGGGTCTCCCGAATAAGACAGTCCAGAGCAGGGCCGCTCAGGTTCAGCCGGTATTTTTTGACCAGCGCCAGGGCTTCGGCCGCGGTGGAAGTATCCGCAGCGGCCGGCCCGGACGCGATAGAGTCCGGTCTGTCCCCCAGCACGTCGGAGAGCGCCACCGTGAAGATCCTGGCGGGCGCGCAGGCCAAGGCGAAGCGGCCGCCCTTTACCGCGGAGAGCCGTTTCCGTATGGTGTTTATTTCCGTAATCCCCGCGCCGGAAGCCAGGAGCTGCCTGTTGACATCCGCAATGTCCCCCAGGCTGAGGCCGTCCAGGGGCTTTTCAAACAGCGCGGAACCGCCGCCGGAAACCAGAAAGAGCAGCTCCTCCCCGGCGCGGAGGCTTGCCGCCAGCGCCAGCGCCTTCTCTGTGCCCCGCAGGGTGTTTTCGTCCGAAACAGGGTGCCCGGCCTCGATGATCTCCATGCCGGGTATGCTTCCCCGGGAATGTCCGTACTTGGTGATCACGATCCCCCGCTCAAGGTGCTTCCCCAGCGTTTCCCCCGCTGCCTTCGCCATGGTCCAGGCGGCCTTCCCTATGGCCAGCGCCGCAACAGGCCCGGAAAAAACGCGCTTTTCCAGCGCCCTCCGCACCGCGGCGTCCGGCAGGTTAGCCGCTATGGTCCGGTCGATCAGGGCGCGGGCGTCGGCATAAATTCCCTTCATAGTTCCGGTAGCATAGCACAGTACGCTATTCCTCAATAGTCCAGGACAGCAGTTCGACCGTGCCGTCCCGTAAGGCCAGGCCCGGCGGACCCGCGGGAATATCCAGGAAAATTACCGTAAAAGTGACCTCATAACCCTGGAGCTTTCGTATCTCCTCTTCCTTTTCGGGGGGCGTAACGTTGTACTGTCTGCCGTCTCCGGCAACGATGCCGGCGAAGGTGTGGGGCTCGCTGCCGAATACGACAACCCGGCCCCGTATGGTCCGGGTTATGTCTGTGCCGGTCATCAAAGGCTCCTCCGCCCCGGCGAACGCCTTTTCCGTCCCGGAGGATACACACGACGCAAGAGCCGCAATCAGGACGAAAAAAGACCATGTTCGCATAGGCTATCTTACCATTACATAGAGTTCAACGTTTGGGGAAGAGGGCTTGTTCAAGGTGATGGTCAAATCGCCGGTTTTGTTTTTCCACCCATCCGCCGATTGCACGATGAGGCCGTAGGCTCTGAGTTCGCTCGTATCGGTCAGGGGGAAAAGCTTAGGGCCGCCCATGGTCCAAATGTCAAAGGCGCTTGCCCTGTAGGCGGTCCCTGTCAAGGTATAGTCCACCGTATTGTCAAAGGAAAGGACATCCGCGGAATTCGCCGTGTCGCTGAAGATCAGGGCTTCGCCGTAGCGCTGAACCGCCTTTTCAAAGGTCATGCCGGGCTCTATTTCGTTCAGCGCCGCGGTTACCGAATCTATGTCGACAGTGTTATTGGCAAGGATTTTCCCCAAAAGCTCCGCGCCCCCCCAGTTCCGCATGAGGTAGGCGCCGAAGGCAAAGCCTTTGGCATAGGAAGCGCCGGAGAGTTGTGTCCATTCGGTTATGCCGTGCGTATTATAAGTGTTGAGGAAAGTGGGTATACGAACATTTATTGCATGGTTTGGATTATCCGGCCCTACGCCAATTAAGGGACTGATGACATCCTCGGCCATTAGGGAACACATCTCATTATACCAGGAAGCAGAAAACTGGTTGTTCAAAACCGTCTTTTGGTTAAAGTGGATCATGTGTTGGAATTCATGAACGAGGGTGCTGTACATATAATTCGGAGATGAGTCTACACTCCTCACGCTTAAATAGAAAATTTCCGCCAGATTTGTTTCATAACCGCTCGGCAACTGAGCCTTGGTGTAAAAATCCTTTGACCAGAAAAAACCGGCGGCTCCGGAAGATCCTCCCGTGCCTCCCATGAAATCATACACCAGAATCTGTACTTTTGTGTCGCCGTCTTTTCCGCCGTAGCTCGGATGTGTGTCGGACACGCCGCCGCCATACTCATGCCCAAGCAGCTTCGTCTCCACGGGGTATATCAAGTCGAATTTTTGCGCCATGGCTTCGGCCTGAGCCGTTGTAATTTTCAAGTCGGAAGTCCCTCCGTCAGCAGCACTGTAGGCATCGTCCATAACCCACACATTTCCATGGCTGCCCGCAGCCCGCAGTGTGGCTTGTTTCTGCGTCCATGTATTACTACCGTAGACGGTTTCTACCCAAAACATTCTTGTGTCGCCAACTACCGGTGAAGGAAGCGGCTCTGCCGCAAAACCTGGGCGTAGGATGTTCCGGGGTTCCTGCCGCATCTCAGCCGTTATGGGCGGCGGATTAGCGTTGAACTCCATTGCGAGGGGATGGTCTAATAAAAGAGGCTCGGAGTCTGAAGCGGCGGCATTTGGCGGGGATGCAAAAGAAGGGGCCACGCTTGTCAAGGGTAAACTCCCGGCGCCGACGACACTGCCGGAATTTGCTCCCGTCACATTGGTATCGCCTTTATTCACTTTTACTAGGAAGACGCTTTTGTTTGCCAAACCCAAAAATGCAGCCGTCGCCGTACTGTTAACGCCGAAATCGACTTTTGTCACTGTAGATGAGGTAGCGATCCATGCCTCGACCGTTTTGTGGTCGTTCATTGTCAGGGTTGTCTCATTTGCTGGTGTCTGTTCAGACAGCATTACCCCGTCAACCTTCCAATACATGAAGACTCCCCTTTGACCAAGCTCAACTCGCAATCTCACCTCCGTACCGGAGGCGTAGAGGCCGTCGGCATCGGCTATCCCCGATATAATCGTTATTGAGCCTGAACCATGGCCTACCACCCGCGAATCAAGGCGATACCCGCTTGATAGCTCTTGTACCGCTCCTGCGCGTGCATTCGACCCCGGTATGGGATCGCCGTAGAAATCCACCGTGGGATAATCCCCGGGCCGTGTGGTAATGACACCAACCGCATCTAGACCGGACAGGGGCTTGAAGCTGGTGGGTCCCACGGGCATTGTGGCTGCTTGTGCATCGGTAGCGTCGAATGTCCATCCGCTGAAATCGGCGCTTGGGCCGCTCGCTTTGTCGGACACATTATAACCGCCGGAAGTGACGGTCCCATAATTGTTGTACACCACACTCCAGTAAGTTGCGCTGTTTCCGTAGAACACATTGCCGGTCAGAGTAAGCGTTCCGTAGTGGTTGACTATAGCGCCGCCCCGGCTGTCACCTGATGTGCCGGCCCAGACTGCAACGTTATTGTAGAACGTACAGCCCCGGACAGCCAAGGTTCCAGCGCTATGTATTACGCCGCCAAGGGCGTAAGAGGATGCGGATGTCGCCCGGTTCCCGCTGAAGATACAGGATTCCAGGGTCAGATTCCCGGTGTTGTATATAGCGCCGCCATACGCGGAAGACGACGTATAGGCGGCGTCCTTGAAGTGCAGCCGCCTGATGGTAACATCAGTGCCGGCACCAGAGATATAGAGGAACCGGTCCGTTCCGGTTTGGGTAAGGGTTGACCCGCCGCCCTCAATAGTGAGGCTGCCGGCCATGCTGACGGACAACTGGCTCGTCAAGGTGAGGATCAGCCCTTCGTTTATCTCTATGGTATCCCCGCTCCGCGCATCCGCCAGAGCCTGCCGCAGGGTTCCGGTCCCGCTGTCTCCTCCGTTCGTTACGCTGATTAAGGATACCGCCTCTACCACCATGTTGGCGTCTATCGTTACCGTAATCTCGTCTGCGGGGGTCTGTTCAGGCTGCGCTGCCCCGTTAACCTTCCAATACCCGAAGACTCTCCCCCCGGTAAGCACAGCCCGCAATGTTACGCTTGTGCCGGAATCGTAGAGGCCGTCGGCATTGGCAGTCCCGGATAGTACGATTGAGCCCTGGCCTACCACCGAAAAATCAAGGCTGTACCCGCCGGTTGCCAGCTCTTGCGCCGCCCCTGCATGCGCGCCCGATGCCGGGATGGGATTGCCGTAGAAATCCACCGTGGGATAACCCTCGGGCCGTGTGGTAATGATACTCGCCGCGGCCAGACCTGACCGGGGTTTTAAGCTGACCGGTCCTACCGGCATTACGGTTGCCCATACAGCAACATAATCATCGAATGTCCACCCGCCGGAAGAGGAGCTTGTGCCACCAGGCTTGTCGGACACGTTATACCCGCCAGAGGTAACGGTTCCGTTGTTGAACACCACACTCCCGAAAGTTGCGTTGTTCCCATAGAACACGTTGCCGGTCAGGTCGAGCGTTCCATAGTTACCTATCGCTCCGCCCCGGGCGTTACCTGATGTACCGGCGTAGACTACCGCGTTATTGTAGAACGTACAGCCCCGGACATTCAGGGTTGAGCTGGAGCCATTGAATATCGCGCCACCCACGGCGTAAGAGGATGCGGATGCCACCTGGTTCCCGCTGAAGATACAGGATTCCAGCGTCAGTGTTCCATAGTTGCATATCGCGCCGCCATACGCGGAAGACGACGATGTATAGGCGGCGTTCTTGAAGTGCAACCGCCTGATAGTAACATCAGCGCTGGCGCCGGAGATATAGAGTAACTGGTTTGTTCCGGTTTGAGTCAGGGTTGCGCCGTTCCCCTCAATAATGAGATTTTTGTTTATAGTGGGCAGGACGCTTGCCAGGGTAATCACGCTCCCCGGTTCCAGCAAAACCTGTACGGTCTGCGGCCCCCCGGTCACGGCCTGA